>JADGIB010000153.1 GCA_019683665.1 Solirubrobacteraceae bacterium | reverse complement strand
CCGGGCCCTGGAGCGCTACGCCGGCTGGCGCGTGAAGGGCACCGGCGACGGGGTCCTGGCGACGTTCGCCGGGCTGCCGTCGGACGCGATCCGCTGCACGGCCGAGCTCGTCGACGAGCTCGAGGCGCTCGGCCTCGACGTGCGCGCCGGGCTGCACACCGGCGAGTGCGAGCTCATCGGCGAGGACGTCGGCGGGATGGCCGTCCACATCGCCTCGCGCGTGTGCGCGCTCGCGCAGGCGGGGGAGATCCTCGTCTCCGGCACCGCCTACGGGACCGCGGTCGGCTCCGACCTGTGGTTCGAGCCGCGCGGCGAGCACCGGCTGCGCGGCGTGCGCGGGGCGTGGCCGGTGTTCGCGCTGCGCCGCGCCTGAGCGGCCCCGGGTGCCCGGCCGGCGCCGCTGTCGCGGCGCGGACCGCTGCGCGATCATCGGCCCATGGCGGTCGCCTCGGTGCGCGACATCCTGGCCGCCCGCGGCGGCGAGGAGCTCGCGCTGAACGACGCGTACCTCAACCCGCAGCTCGGGCGGATCGTGCGGACGCTCGGCCTCGACCGGCGCTGGGTGCGCGGCGAGGGCCCGTACCTGATCGACGAGCGCGGCGAGCGCCACCTCGACCTGCTCTCCGGCTACGGCGTCTTCGCGCTCGGGCGCAACCACCCGGACGTGATCGCCGCGCTCGAGGACGTGCTCGCGGCCCGGACGGCGAACCTGCCCCAGCTCGGCGTGACGCTCCTCAGCGGGGCGCTGGCCGAGGCGCTCGTCGAGCGGGCGCCGGCGTCGATCGCGGCGATGGTCCCGGCCAACAGCGGGACCGAGGCGGTCGAGGCGGCGATGAAGCTCGCCCGCGCCGCGACCGGCCGGCCCCGGATCCTCCACGCCGAGCACGCCTTCCACGGCCTGACGCTCGGCAGCCTGTCGCTGAACGGCAACGCCGAGTTCCGCGACGGCTTCGGCCCGCTGCTGCCCGGCTGCGACCCGGTGCCGTTCGGCGACCTCGACGCGCTCGAGCGCGAGCTGGCCCGCGGCGACGTCGCCGCCTTCGTCGTCGAGCCGGTCCAGGGCAAGGGCGTCAACCTCCCGCCCGACGGCTACCTCGCCGGCGCGCAGGAGCGCCGCCGGGCGGCCGGGACGCTGCTGTGCGTCGACGAGGTCCAGACCGGGCTGGGGCGCACCGGCCGCCTGCTCGCCCTCGAGCACTGGGGGCTGGAGCCGGACCTCGTCACGCTGGCCAAGGCGCTCTCGGGCGGGCTCGCCCCGGTCGGCGCCGTCCTCTGCTCCCGGGCGGTCGTGGACGCCGTCTTCGACGGGATGGAGCGCGGCGTGCGCCACGGCTCGACGTTCGGCGGCAACGACCTCGCCGCCGCGGCGGGGCTGGCGACGCTGCGCGTCCTCGAGCGCGACGGGCTGATCGAGCGCGCCGCGCGGATGGGCGACCTCCTGCTCGAGCTGACCCGCCCGCTCGTCGACCGCTACGAGATCGTCCGCGACGTCCGCGGCCTCGGGCTGATGTGGGCGATCGAGCTGGGGCCGCCGGCGGGGCGGGGCGGCGGCTGTACCGGGCGGTCGACCGCGCCCAGCCCGGGCTGGCCGCGCAGCTGCTCACCGTCCCGCTCTTCCACCGCAACCGGATCCTGTGCCAGGTCGCCGGGCACCGGATGCCGGTCGTCAAGGCGCTGCCGCCGCTCGTCGTCTCCGAGGCGGACGTGCGCTGGTTCGCGTCCGCGCTCGAGGAGGTCGTCGCCGACGCGCAGCGGCTGCCGAGCGCGCTGGCGTCGCTGGCGTGGGGGATGGGCCGACGGGCGGTGGGCGGCCGCCGATGAGGGCGCTCGTCACCGGCGCCGCCGGGTTCATCGGCGCTCACGTCGCCGCCGAGCTGGCCGCCGCCGGGGCGCAGGTGCGGGCCTTCGACCGGGCCGCGCCCGCCGACGTGCCCGCGGGCGTCGAGCCGGTCGTCGGCGACGTCCTCGACCCCGACGCGGTCGCCCGCGCGCTCGACGGCTGCGACGCCGTCTTCCACCTCGCCGCCGTCTACAGCTTCGCGCGGGCGGACGCGCGCGCGATGGCGGCCGTCAACGTCGGCGGCACCCGGACCGTCCTCGACGCCGCCGCGCGGGCGGCGCGGCGGCCGCGGGTCGTCCACACGAGCTCGTGCGCGACCTGCGGCCCGGTCGCGGGCCGCCCGGCGACCGAGGACGACGCGCCGCCGCCGTGGGAGCTGGCGGTGCCGTACAAGCGCACGAAGCTCGAGGCGGAGCGGCTCGCGCTCGCCGCCGCGGCCGAGGGCCTCGACGTCGTCGTCGTCAACCCGACGACGCCGGTCGGGCCCGGCGACCGGCGGCCGACCCCGACCGGCCGGATGATCGCCGACGTCGTCGCCGGCCGCGCCCGCGCCCACCTGCGCGGCGGGGCGCTGAACGTCGTCGCCGTCGAGGACGTCGCCGCCGGCCACCGGCGCGCCTACGAGCGCGGCCGGGCCGGGCGCCGCTACCTGCTCGGGGGCGAGAACCTCCCGCTGCGCGACGTGTTCGCGCACGTCGCGCAGGCCGTCGGGCGCCCGGCGCCGCGGCCGGCGGTCCCGTGGCGGGCCGCGCACCTGGCCGCGTGGGCGGCGACGCTCGCGCTCACGCCGCTGGGCCGCGAGCCGCGCCTGCTCGTCCTCGACGAGGTCCGCCTGGCGCGGCTGCCGATGACGTTCGACGACCGCCGGGCCCGGGCCGAGCTCGGCCACCGCTCGCGGCCGGCGCGCGACGCGCTCGCCGCGGCGGCGCGCGCCGCCGCGCGTATGCTTGCCGCCGGCAGCCTCGATCCCCGGGAGGAGTGACCGATGCACCGACGTCCGCGCCTGTCGACGCTCGTCGCGACCGCCGTCGCCGCCGCCGGGCTGGCCGTGTCCGCCGCGCCCGCGTCCGCGGCGCCGTTCGTGGCGACGCTCGAGGCGCCGAACCACACCCCGAAGGCCGGCGGCACGGACTGGCGGATCACCGTGACCGTGCGCAGCCCGTCCGGGCGGCCGCTGCGCGCGACGGCGACCTACCAGTTCCTCTACAACGGCCAGGTCGTCGCCACCCGCTACCCGAACCCCGGCCACCGCCGCAGCGGCAAGCGGCCGTACGCGTTCCGGGGCCGCTACCGCGACACGATCCTGTGGCCGAAGCGGGCGGCCGGGTACACGCTCACGTTCCGCGTCGTCGTCGCCGTCCGCGGCCAGGGGCGCGAGAACCTCGACTGGCGCGTCCGTGTCCGCCGCTGAGGCCGCGGCCGCCCGCGGCGCGCGCGTCGCCGTCGAGGGCGTCAGCCGCCGCCACCCGCCCGACGTCGTCGCCCTCGACGACGTGTCGCTGACGCTCGAGCCCGGCGAGTTCGCCGCCCTCACCGGCCCGTCGGGCTCGGGCAAGACGACGCTGCTGTCGATCATCGGCGGCCTCGACCGGCCCAGCGCCGGCCGGGTCGTCGTCGACGGCGTCCCGCTCGACGGCCGCGGCCTGGCCCGCTACCACCGCGACACCGTCGGCTTCGTCTTCCAGCACCACCACCTGCTCGGGCACCTGACCGCCCGCGCGAACGTCGAGCTGCCGCTCATCGGCGCCGGGGTGGGGGCGGCCGAGCGCCGCCGCCGCGCCGAGGCGCTGCTGGCCGAGGTCGGGCTGGAGGGGCGGCTGGCGACGCGCGCGGCGGCGCTGTCGGGCGGCGAGCGCCAGCGGGTCGCCGTCGCCCGCGCGCTGGCCAACGAGCCGCGGCTGCTGCTGGCCGATGAGCCGACCGGCGCGCTCGACTCGGCCAGCTCGGCCCGGGTCCTCGACCTGCTCGTCGACGCGCGCGAGCGGCGCGGCGCGACGCTGCTCGTCGTCACCTACGACCCGCTCATCGCCGCCCGGGCCGACCGGGTCCTGCACCTGCGCGACGGGCGCCTGGCCGATGCGCCGGCGACCGCGCTACGTGCCGCCGCGCAGCAGCCGCAGCGGTGAGGCCGACGTGCCCCGCCAGGCCGGGTAGAGGCCGCCGAGGACGCCGATCGCGACCCCGACCGCCAGCGCCTGCCAGACCGTGTCGAGCGTCACCTCGGGGCTGACGACGGCGGCGACGTCGAGCACCCGGTTCAGCGCGTCGGCGCCGAGGACGCCGAGCAGGAGGCCGAGCGCGGCGCCGAGCACGCTCGTGGCGACGCCCTCGGCGAGGACGAGGACGGCGATCCGGGCCCGCCGCCAGCCGATCGCGCTCAGCAGCGCCAGCTCGCGCTCGCGCTCGAGCACGGCCATCGCCATCGTGTTCGTGACCCCGAGCCCGCCGACGATGAGCGCGAGCGCGGCGACGATCGTCACCGTCTTGGAGACGAGCTCGCCGTTGGCGCCGGCGCGGGCCGCCTCCTCCGGGGTGCCGATCGCGATCGTGCCCGGGTGGGCGCGCACGACGGCCCGCTCGGTCGCGGCCTGGTCGGCGCCGGGGGCGAGCTCGACGACGATGCTCGTCGCGTCGTCGCCGCGGCGCTCGAGCCGCTGGGCGGCGGCGAGGTCGATGACCGCGCCGTTGTCCTCGAAGAAGATGCCGGTGTGGTAGACGCCGGCGACGGTGAACCGGCGGCGCTTGACGCGCAGGACGTCGCCGACCCCGATCCCGAGCCGCTCGGCGAGCTGGTCGCCGACGACGATCCGGCGGCGGCCGAGGTCGCGGCGCCCGGCGGTCATGACGAGCCGCCGGGCGAAGAAGCCGCCGGGCTCGGCGCCGAAGACGACCGCGGCCGGGTCGCGGCGGATGCCCTCGACGATGAGCAGCAGCGGCGTGGCGCGCGACACGTCGGGGCGCCGCTCGAGCTCGCGGGCCAGCGAGGCGGGGAGGATCGAGGCCGTCGGGTCGGCGAGCCCGTCCTGGAAGAGGCCGAAGTCGGCCTGGCCGAGGTGGACGAGCTCCCCGGCCGTGCGCTTGACGCCGTCGCCGATCGACAGGAGCGCGACGATCGTCGCGACCCCGAGGGCGATGCCGATCGCGGTCGCGACCGTGCGGCCCGGACGGCGGACGAGGTTCGTGGCGACCAGCCCGAACATGGTCGCCGCCGACGCTACCGCGGCCGGCGGGCGGCGGCCAGGCGGGCGCGGGCGCGCTCGCGGGCGCGCCGCCACAGGTGGGCCGACACCCACTGGGCCCAGTCGGCGGCCCCGGCGACGAAGTGGCCGAGCGGGCCGGTCCGGTACCAGGCGGCGAGCCGCTCGATCACGGCGCGGCCGCCTCCACGACGGCCGCCACCGGCGCGGCGCCCTCAGCGCGCGCCCCGGGCGGGACCTCCCCGGCCACGACGGCGTGCGGGCCGACGCGGGCGCCGTCCCCGACGCGGGCGCCGGCGAGGACGTTCGCGGCGTGGTCGACGACCGCCCGCGCCCCGATGCGGACCGGGCGGGCGGCCACGCCCTGCAGGCGGACCGGGCGCTCGGGGTCGTCGATCACCGGCTCGAAGTCGGTGACGGTCGACCAGGAGCGCAGCTGGGCGCCCGCGCCGATCTCGACCCCGGCGTGGGCGACGACGACACAGCGCTCGCCGATGCGGGCGTCGCGGCCGACGCGCAGCTCGCCGGTGCGCGCCAGCAGCCGCGTGCGCGGGCCGACGCGGACCCCGTCCTCGAGCACGACCCGCGCCTGCGGGCCGGCCTCGATCCGCACGCCGCGCGCGAGGCGCACGCCGCGCCCCAGCGCGACCCGCCGCCCGTGCCGGATGCGCAACCACCAGCGCCGCATCGCCCGGATCGTAGGGCCGTTGTCGGAATCCGGTCGCCATGCGGCCGCGAGGCGACAACGGCGCGTCAGCGCGGCCGCTCGCGCGCCCGGCGGGCCCAGTCGCGCGCGAGCGCGGCCGCGTGGCCGGTCAGCATCCAGCGCAGCGCGCCCCGCGCCGAGCGGTCGACCTCGCACAGGGAGGAGGGGAGGACCGGGGCGCCGAGCGCGCGGGCGGCCCGGTCGGCGACCTCGAGCTCGCCGAGCGCGGTCAGGTGGACGGCGTCGGGGAGGACGAGCCGCCGGCCGCGCAGCCCCGACAGGCCGACGAGCGCGGCGCCGACGCGGCGCGCCTGGGCGGCGACGATCCCGTTGGCCGCGGTCACCGTCGCGCGGCCCGCCCGCGGGCGCCCGAGGTCGAGCGGGATCGTCGGCATGACGACCCGCTTGCAGGCGGCGGCGACCGCGTCGGCGGCCGCGGCCAGCCCAGCCGCGTACGCGCCGGGATCGAACCGCGGCGAGCGGACGTCGTTGACGCCGATCCACAGGCAGCCGACCGCGTAGGGCCCGTCGAGGCGCGGCACCTGCCGGACGAGGAGGTCGGCGACCGTCGCGCCCGGCTGCGCGAGCCCCGTGTACGGCAGCTCGAGCGCGGTCGCCAGCCACTGCGCCCACGACCACGAGCGCACGCCGAGCATCGGCGCGACGTCGCCGAACGTGATCGAGTCGCCCAGTGCGACGAGGCCCGGGCGGCTCACGGCGCCAGCCGCCCCGCGTCCTCGGTCACCGCCCGCAGCCGCCGGGCCAGCGCCGGGGTCAGCGCGCCCGGCGCCATCCGCCACCGCCACGAGCCGGTCGCCCGCCCCGGCACGTTCATCCGCGCCTCGCTGCCGAGCCCGAGGACGTCCTGGGCCTGGACCATCGCGACCTGGGCGCGGGAGGCGGCGTTGAGGCGGATCAGCCGCCACCACGCCTCGCGGTCGTCGAACGGCGCCAGCGCCGCGTCGACCTCGGCCCGCACCGGCGCGGCCAGCGACTCGTACCAGCCGCGCGCGGTGTCCGAGTCGTGGGTCGCCGTGTACGTCAGCGCCCGGCGCCGGTGGCGCTCGACCCGGTGCACGGCGGCCGCCCCGGGGCCGTAGCCGAACTGGAGGACGAGCATCCCGGGCAGCGCGAGCGCGTCGCGCAGCCGCTCGACCGCCGGGGTGATGACGCCGAGGTCCTCGGCCACGAGCGGCAGCCGCCCGAGCTCGCGGCGGGCCGCGTCCAGCGGCGCGCGGCCCGGCCCGCGCACCCAGCGCCCGCCGCGTGCGTCGCGCGCCCCCGCCGGGACCGCCCAGGAGGCGACGAGGCCGCGGAAGTGGTCGAGGCGGGCGAGGTCGAAGAGCGCGAACGTGCGCCGCAGCCGCTCCACCCACCAGCGGTAGCCGTCCCGGCGCAGCCGCGGCCAGTCGTAGAGCGGGTTGCCCCACAGCTGGCCGCGGTCGCTGTAGGCGTCGGGCGGCACCCCGGCCCGCGCGTCGGCCCGGAAGAACGCCGGCCACGTGCGCTCGTCGGCGCCGCCGGGCGCGACGTAGATCGGGACGTCGCCGAGCAGCCGCACCCCGGCCTGGCGCGCGTAGGCGCGCAGCGCGCCCCACTCGCGCTCGAAGCGGACCTGGTCGCGGACCGCCCGGCGGCCGCCGGCGACCGCCGCCCACCCGTCGATCCAGTACGCCTCGCGGGCCCGGAACGCCGCCTCCTCCTCGACGCTCACCGGCGCGCCCGGGCCGGCGAGCAGCCCCGGCCAGGCGGCGAAGGCCGAGCGCGCCTTGTACGGCGAGCGGGCCCGGTCCGGCGGGCCGAGCGGCAGCACCTGCCACCACGTCTGGCCGGCCGCGTGCAGCCAGTCGACGAACCGGCGCGCGTCGTCGCCGAGCCGCCCCGACGGGAGCGACGTCAGGTGCAGCTGGACGCCGCTGGTTCTCGGAAGGTTCGCCACGATCGACGTTAGGAAGCGCGGGAAGACGGCAAGAAGAGGCCCCGACGCCCAGTGCCGCCCGTCCCCACCTACCCGCCATCGCGGATCCGCATCGAGGATCCGCAGCCCTCGATCGACTGCGGCCGCCATCCCGCGAAGGCGTGCGTCGGCGACACCGTCGACGTCGAGGCGACGATCTTCAAGGACGGCCACGACGTCCTGCGCGCGGTCGTGCGCTATCGCGCCGCCGCCCCCGACGACGACCGCGCCCCCTGGCACGAGGCGCCGATGCGGCGCGTCGACGCCCACGCCGGCGGCGACCGCTGGGCCGGCGCGTTCCCGGTCACCGCCCAGGGCCGCTGGTCGTTCACCGTCGAGGCCTGGACCGACGAGTTCGCCACCTGGCGCGACGAGATCGAGCGCAAGCTCGCCGCCGGGCAGGAGGATCTCGGCCCCGAGCTGGCCGAGGGCGCCGCGCTGCTGCGCGCGATCGCGGACCGCGCCGGCGACGGGGACGACGCCCGCCGCCTGCGGCGCCTCGCCGACCACCTCACCGTCGACGCCGCGCTCGACCCGGCGCTGCTGGAGGTCACCGCCCGCCACCCGGACCGCACCGCCTCCGCCGTCCTCGACGCGCCGCTGCAGGTCGACGTCGACCGCGTCCGCGCCCGCTTCGGCGCCTGGTACGAGCTGTTCCCGCGCTCCTGGGGCGGGCTGGCCGGCGTCGCCGCCCACGTGCCGCGCC
>JADGIB010000152.1 GCA_019683665.1 Solirubrobacteraceae bacterium | reverse complement strand
CTGCGGGCGCAGGGGGTGGGGCCCGGGGACCGGGTCGTCGCCTACCTGCCCAACGGGCCCGAGGCGATGGCCGCGGTCCTGGCGGCGGCCTCGATCGGGGCGGTCTGGTCGTCGTGCTCGCCGGAGTTCGGGGAGCGGTCGGTCGTCGACCGCTTCGCCCAGATCGAGCCGGCCGTCCTGCTGGCCGCCGGCGGCTACCGCTACGGCGGGCGCTGGTACGACCGCCGAGCGGTCGTCGCCGGCCTCATGCGCGAGATGCCGTCGCTGCGCGCGACCGTCCTGCTCGGCGACGAGCCGCTCGAGGGCGCGATCGCCTGGGACGACTTCCTCGGCGACCCCGCGCCGCTCGCCTTCGAGCCCGTGCCGTTCGACCACCCGCTGTGGGTGCTCTACAGCTCCGGCACGACCGGGCTGCCGAAGGCGATCGTCCAGGGCCACGGCGGGATCCTGCTCGAGCAGCTCAAGCACCACCACCTCCACCTCGACGCCCGGCCCGGCGACCGCGTCTTCTGGTTCACGACGACCGGCTGGATGATGTGGAACTTCCTCGTCGGGGTGCTGCTCACCGACGCCGCGGTCGTCCTCTACGACGGCAACCCCGGCCACCCCGGCCGCGGCGCCCGGGGGGCCCGGCCCGTGGCGGCCCGGATCACGTGCTTCGGCACGAGCGCGGCCTACATCGGCTCGTGCATGAAGGCCGGGATCCGGCCCGCCGAGGGGCGCGACCTCGGCGCGCTGCGGGCGGTCGGCTCGACCGGCTCGCCGCTGGCGCCCGAGGGCTTCGACTGGGTCTACGAGCAGCTCGGCGCCGGGACCTGGCTCTTCTCCACAAGCGGCGGCTCGGACCTCTGCACGGCGTTCGTCGGCGGCGTCCCGACGCTCCCCGTCCACGAGGGCGAGCTGCAGGGCCGGATGCTCGGCGCGAAGGTCGAGGCCTGGGACCCCGAGGGCCGCCCGCTCGTCGGCGAGGTCGGCGAGCTCGTCATCACCGAGCCGATGCCGTCGATGCCGCTCCGCCTGTGGGGCGACGAGGACGGCGCCCGCTACCGGGAGAGCTACTTCGCCATGTACCCGGGCGTCTGGCGCCACGGCGACTGGATCGAGATCACGCCGCGCGGCACGGCGATCATCACCGGCCGCAGCGACAGCACGATCAACCGCGGCGGCGTCCGCATGGGCACGAGCGAGATCTACCGCGCCGTCCTCGCCCTCGACGAGGTCGTCGACGCGCTCGTCGTCGACGTCGACGGCTGGATGCCGCTGTTCGTCGTCCTGCGCGACGGCGCCGTCCTCGACGACGACCTGCGCGCCCGGATCGCGGCGCGCGTGCGCGAGGACTGCTCGCCGCGCCACGTGCCCAGCGAGGTCATCGCCGTGGCCGAGGTCCCGCGCACGCTCTCGGGCAAGGTCCTCGAGGTCCCGGTCAAGCGCATCCTCCAGGGCGCCCCGCCCGAGAAGGCCGCCAGCCGCGACAGCCTCGCCAACCCGCACGCGCTCGACGCGTTCGTCGCGCTCGCCGGCGGGCGCTGAGACGGCCGCCGCCGCGCGCGCCGTCCTGCCCGCCGCGTAGCGTTGCGCGCCGATGGCGGCCCCGTCGTTCGAGCAGCTCGTCCCGCGCTGGCTCGTCCAGGCCTCGCTCGTCGCCGCCCTGCTCACCGTCCCCAGCGTCATCCTCGACGTCGTCGAGGGGCTGCCGCACGGGGTGGAGGTGCTCGCGCACGCCCTCAACTGGGCCGTGTGGTCGGTGTTCCTGCTGACGCTCGTCGTCGCGCTCGCGCGGGCCGACCGCCCCTGGCAGGTCCTGCGCCAGAACCCGGTCCTGCCGCTCGTCGTCCTGCTGACGACCCCGATCTCGCCCGCCGGCCTGCAGATGTTCCGGCTCCTGCGCCTCGGGGCGCTCCTCGGCGCCGCCCACCACGCCCAGCGGGTGTTCTCGCTGCAGGGGCTGCGCTACGCGGCCGCCGGCCTGGGCGTCGTCGTCATCGGCGGCGGCGGGGTGTTCGCCGCCGTCGAGCACGCCCAGCACCTGTCGCTCCAGGAGGGCGTCTGGTTCGCGATCGAGACGGTCACGACCGTCGGCTACGGGGACGTCGTCCCGCACACCGAGGCGGGGCGGGCCGTCGCCGTCGTCGTGATGATCACCGGGATCGGCACCGCGGCGCTCGTCGTCGGCGCCGCGTCGCAGCGCTTCCTCGGCGCCGGCGGCGACCGGCCGGCGGCCGAGGGCGCCGCGGCCGACCCCGGGGCCGACCTGGGGATCGGCGACCTGCACCGCGAGCTGCGCGCGCTGCGCGCCGAGGTCGCCGAGCTGCGCAAGCAGATCGACCGGACGGAAACCTGACCGAATCCGGCCTCGGGGCCGCGTTCTCGACACTCGGCGCCCGAGCGTCGAACCCGTGTCCCCTCCGTCGCCCTCCGGTGTTGGATGGCCCGAACGTGACCAACCTCGCCATCCTGTTTCCCGGCCAGGGCAGCCACGAACCCGGCATGGACGCCGAGCTGCGCGACGACCCGCTCTTCGCGCGCGGGCTCGAGCTGCTCGGGTTCGACCCGTTCGAGCGCCTGGCCGAGGGGACCCGCTTCCAGCAGCCCGCCATCTTCCTCTGCTCGGTCGTCGCGTGGGAGCGCGCCGGGATCGACGCGCCCGTCGCCGCGGCCGGCCACTCGCTCGGCGAGTACGCCGCGCTCGTCGCCGCCGGCGCGATCGCCTTCGACGACGCGATCCGGCTCGTCGCCCTGCGCGGCGACGCGATGGCCCGCGCCGGCGACGAGAACCCCGGCTCGATGGTCGCCGTCCTCGGGGAGGACGACGAGGCGGTCCGCGCCGCCGCCCGCGAGCACGGGCTGACCGTCGCCAACGACAACGCCCCCGGCCAGATCGTGCTCTCCGGGCCGATCGAGGGGATCGAGGCCGTCGACGCCGGCCCGCTGCGGACCCGCCGCCTCGACGTCTCCGGCGCGTTCCACTCGCCGCTCATGGCGCCCGCCGCCCAGGAGCTCGACGCCGCGCTGGCCGACATCGAGATCCGCGAGCTGCGCTTCCCGGTCATCTCCAACGGCACCGCCGCGCCGTTCGCCGACGTTCGCGCCGAGCTCGTCGAGAACCTGCTCAGCCCGGTCCGCTTCCGCGAGTCGGTGCACGCGATGCGCGAGATGGGCGCCGAGGAGTTCGTCGAGCTCGGCCCGGGCCGCGTCCTCACCGGCCTCGTCCGCCGGATCCTGCGGGAGGTGGGCGCCTGATGGCCGCCACCGCCCCCGCGACCGCCGCGACGCCCGCCGTCGCGCCCGCGCCGCGCCGCCGCCCGACCCGGCGCGCCGGGATCTTCGGCGTCGGCGCCGCGCTGCCCGGGAAGGTCGTCACCAACGACGACCTCGCCCAGCGCCTGGACACCAGCGACGAGTGGATCGTGCGGCGCACCGGCATCCGCACCCGCCACTGGCTCGACGGCGACGAGCAGCTCGCCCCGCTGGCGGCCGAGGCCTGCCGCCGGGCGCTCGCCGACGCCGGCCGCGAGCCGGACGAGGTCGACCGCATCATCGTCACGACGATCACCCCCGACCGGCTGACGCCCGGCCTGGCGCCGACGGTCGCCGGGCTGATCGGCTGCCCGACGAGCGTCGTCACCGCCGACCTGAACGCGGCCTGCGCCGGGTTCCTCGTCGCCCTCGACGAGGCGGCCGGCGCGGTCGAGTCCGGCCGCTCGGACGTCGTGCTCGTCTGCGCCGCCGAGGCGCTGACGCGGATCACCGACCGCGACGACCGCTCGACCGCCGTCCTGTTCGGCGACGGGGCCGCCGCGGTCGTCGTCGCCGGCGGCGACCTCGAGGGCGGCATCGGGCGCTTCGTCCACGGCACCGACCCGTCGATGGCCGACGCGCTCTACGTCGGGATCGAGGAGCGGCTGCTGCGGATGGAGGGCCAGACCGTCTACCGCCACGCCGTCGCGCGGATGGTGGAGGCGACGGCCGCCTCGCTGGCCGCGTCCGGGCTGACGATCGACGACATCGACCTGTTCGTCGCCCACCAGGCCAACGCGCGCATCATCCAGACGGCGGCCGCCGAGCTGGGGATGCCGGATGAGAAGGTGATGATCGACGTCGACCGCTGCGCCAACACGTCGTCGGCCACGATCCCGCTGGCGCTCGAGCGCGCCCAGCGCGAGGGCCGGCTCGCCCCGGGCGCGACGATCGCCCTGGCGGCGCTCGGCGCCGGGTTCGTGTGGAGCGCGGGCGTCGTCCGCTGGAAGGAGCGTGCCCATGTCTGCGCGTGAGAGCGGCGTGGCCGTGGTGACCGGCGGGACCCGGGGGATCGGGGCCGCCATCGTCGAGCGCCTGCGCGCCGACGGGTGGACCGTGACCGGCCTCGGGTCGCGCGACTGCGACGTGCGCGACCCCGCCGCCGTCGACGCCGCGTTCACCCGCATCGAGGAGGAGCACGGCAAGCCGATCCTCGTGCTCGTCAACAACGCCGGGATCACCCGCGACGGCCTCGCGCTGCGGATGACCGACGAGGACTGGACCCAGGTCCTCGACACGAACCTGACCGGCGCCTTCCACTGCACGCGCCGCGTCCTGGGGCCGATGATGCGCAACCGCTTCGGGCGCATCGTCAACGTCAGCTCGGTCGTCGGCGTGCGCATCGGC
Source organism: Solirubrobacteraceae bacterium (assembly GCA_019683665.1). Classification (GTDB taxonomy): domain Bacteria; phylum Actinomycetota; class Thermoleophilia; order Solirubrobacterales; family Solirubrobacteraceae; genus Capillimicrobium. The sequence continues at coordinate 3,797 of JADGIB010000152.1, read as the reverse complement.
AACCCCGGCCAGGCCAACTACGCCGCCTCGAAGGCCGGCCTCATCGGCTTCACGAAGACGATCGCCCGTGAGATGGCGCGAAAGGGGGTCACCTGCAACGCGGTGACGCCCGGCCTGATCACGACCGACATGACCAAGGACCTCGACGACGGGCTGCTGTCCGCCGTCCCCGCGGGGCGGCCGGGCACCCCGGAGGAGGTCGCCCACGCCGTCGCGTTCCTGGCCTCCGAGGAGGCCGGCTACGTGAACGGCGCCACCCTGTCCGTCGACGGCGCGATGAGCGCCTGAACCAAGGAGAACCCCCGATGGCCGAGACCACCGTCCCCACCGAAGAGCAGGTCCTCGCCCGCATCCGCGAGGAGCTGGCCGCGATCAAGGTCCCCGGCGCCGAGACCGCCGAGATGGACACGCAGTGGAGCGACCTCGACGTCGACTCGCTCGACCTCGTCGAGCTCGTCAAGGCGCTCGAGGACGAGTACGGCATCCAGATCCACGACGAGCAGCTGAAGCCGATCAAGGGCGTCGGCGACGCCGTCAAGCTGACGATCGAGCTCGCGGGGGCGCAGAGCTCGTGACGGAGGTCGTCATCACCGGACGCGGCGTCGTCACGTCGCTCGGGGAGTCGCCGGACGACTTCTTCGACGCGCTGCTCGGGCGCCGCAGCGGCATCGCCGATGGCGTCGGCGCCTGCACGGAGTTCGACGCCGAGTCGGTGATGACGCCCAAGGAGGCGCGCCGGTCCGACCGCTTCTCGCACTTCGCGATCGCGGCCGCCCAGCAGGCGTGGGACGAAGCCGCCCCCGAGGGCTTCGACCCCGAGCGGGCGGCCGTGATCATCGGCACCGGCGTCGGCGGCCTGGGCACGCTCGAGCGCGAGACGCTCGCCTGGCTGAACGAGGGCGACCGCGCGGTCTCCCCGATGTTCGTGCCGATGATGATGCCCAACGCCGCCGCGGGCCTGATCGCGATGCGCTTCGGGATCGAGGGCCCCGGCTTCTCGGTCGCGTCCGCGTGCGCGACCGGCGGGCACGCGATCGGCGAGGGCAAGCGGATGATCGAGCGCGGCGATGCCGACATCGTCATCGCCGGCGGCAGCGAGGCCGCGATCACGAACGTGTGCCTGGCCGCGTTCAAGCGGATGGGCGCGATGTCGAAGTCCGGCCTGTCGTGCCCGTTCGACGCCCGCCGCGACGGCTTCATCCTCGGCGAGGGCGCCGGCGTCTTCGTGCTCGAGCGCGAGGACCACGCGCGGGCGCGCGGGGCGAGGATCTACGGCCGGCTCGCCGGCTACGGCGCCTCCAACGACGCCTTCCACATCACGATGCCCGACGAGGAGGGCCGGGGCGCGATCCGCTCGATGCGCCGCGCCCTCGAGGACGCCGGGGCGCAGCCGCAGGACGTCGGCTACATCAACGCCCACGGCACCTCGACGCCGTACAACGACAGGATCGAGACGCTGGCGATCAAGTCGGTGTTCGGCGACAACGGCGGCGCGCCGCCGGTGAGCTCGACGAAGAGCGCGATCGGCCACCTGCTCGGCGCCGCCGGCGCCGTGGAGGCGGTCGTGTCGCTGAGCGCGATCGAGCGCGGCATCCTGCCGCCGACGCTCAACCTCGAAGAGCCCGACCCCGAGTGCGACCTCGACTACGTGCCCGACGGACCGCGCGAGGCGCCGGGGCTGACGACCGTCCTGTCGAACTCGTTCGGGTTCGGCGGGCAGAACGCGACCCTCGTCCTGACAGGAGCTTGAGACCCGTGGCCGCCATCGAGCAGGTCGTAGCCGAGACCCCCCTCAGCCGCCTCGAGTCGCTCGTCGACCCGGGGACCCTCCACCTGATCCGCACCGCGGTCGGCGACGGCGTCGTCGCCGCGTCCGGCCGCGTGCTCGGGCGCCCGGTCTTCTGCTGGGCCCAGGACGGCCGCTTCAAGGGCGGCTCGCTGGGCGCTGCGGGCGGCTCGACGATCACGCGCGTCTTCGAGATGGCCAATCGCGCCGGCGCGCCGGTCGTGTGCTTCCCGGAGTCGGGCGGCGCGCGGGTGCAGGAGGGCGCGGCCGGGCTGGCTGCCTACGGGGCGATCTTCCGCGCCGAGGCGACGGCCCGCGTCCCGGTCATCACCGTCGTCGCGGGCGCGTGCGCCGGCGGCGCCGCGTACGGCGCGGCGGTCGGCGACCTGACGATCTCGGCCGGCTCGGACGCGAAGATGTTCCTGACCGGGCCGCGCGTCATCCAGGAGGTCATGGGCGAGGAGGTGACGCCGATCGACCTCGGCGGCGTGAAGGTCCACTCGGCCAACGGCGTCATCCACCTCGCGGCCGAGGACGACGAGGAGGCCGCCGAGTACGTCCGCCAGGTCCTGTCGTTCCTGCCCGACCGGCTCGGGGAGCGGCCCGTCGCCGCGGCGCCGCGCCGCCCGCTCGGCGGGGACCCGGGGGAGGTGCTGCCCCCGTCGCCGCGCCAGGTCTACGACGTGCGCGACGTCATCGCCCGCATCGTCGACGCCGGCGAGCTGCTGGAGCTCTCGCCGCGGTGGGCGCGCAACCTCGTCACCGGCCTCGTGCGGATCGAGGGGATGCCGGTCGGCGTGCTCGCCAACCAGCCGCGCCACCTGGGCGGGACGCTCGACGTCGCCGCCGCCGAGAAGGGCGCCTGGTTCGTGAACTGGTGCGAGCGGATGAGCCTGCCGCTGCTCGTGCTGTCGGACACGCCGGGCTTCCTGCCGGGCACCGGCCAGGAGCGCGAGGGGGTCATCCGCTACGGGGCCGCGTTCCTTCGCGCCTTCGCCCGCGCTACCGTTCCCCGCGTGACCGTCACGCTGCGACAGGCGTTCGGCGGTGCCCACATCGTCATGAACTCGCGCGACCTCGGCGCCGACCTCACGCTCGCGTGGTCGGCGGCCCGCGTCGGGGTGATGGGGGCCCGGCAGGCCGTCGAGATCGTCGGCCGCAAGGAGCTGGCCGCGGGCGCGGACCGCATGGCGCTGGAGACGGCCTACGAGATCGAGCAGCTCGACGTGGCCGTGACGGCGCGCGGCGGGTTCATCGACGAGGTGATCGAGCCGCACGAGACGCGCGAGCGGGTCGCGCAGGCGCTGGGGGCGTTCGTTTGAGCGACGGTCCGGTCTCATGAGCGCCGCCGCCGTCCAGCGGCTCGCTCCGCGCAACGAGACCGAGGCCGCGATCCTCGAGGCGGCGAAGGCCGCGATCGCGGAAGAGGGGTATGACCGTCTGACGATGAACGGCCTGGCGCGCCGGGCCTACGTCAGCCGCACGAACGTCTACTTCTACTTCTCGAACAAGCGGGCGGTCCTCGACCGCCTCGTGCAGCAGGCGTTCGCCGAGATGCTCGTCGCGGGCGCGCCGTACCTGGAGGGCAGCGGCGACCCGCGGCGGGAGCTGCGCGTCGGGCTCGCGCGGGTCGTCAACGTCGTCAACCGCAACGCGGTCGTCCTCCTCGTGGCGGCGAAGGTCGCGGGCGCCGAGGACGGGCTGCCGACCGAGTGGCAGCCGTACGTGCGGCGCCTCGTGCGCGCGGCCGAGCGGCGCATCCGCGCCGACCAGATGCGCGGGCGGGCCCCGAGCGACATCGACGCCGGCATCGCCTCGCGGGCGCTGATGGCGATGGTCGAGCGCCACATCACCCACGAGGTCCTGAACGGGACGACGACGATCACCGAGTCGGTCCGCACGCTCGCCGAGCTCTGGTACCGCGCCGTCTACCTGTTCCCGCCGGAGTGGGAGGGCGGGCCCGCCGGCGGGGCGCCGGCCGGCGGGGGGGCGGCGGGCGGCGGGAGCGGGC
>JADGIB010000151.1 GCA_019683665.1 Solirubrobacteraceae bacterium | reverse complement strand
GGGGCGCCCCGGGGGGGCGTGCCCGCCGGCGCGCGGCGGCCGCGCGGGCGGCGCCGCGCCGGGCGCCGCCCGTCAGGCGGCGGGCGGGATGTCGTGGTTGGCCCGGAACCGGCGCTCCGGGTCGACGCGCGCCTTCACGCGGCGCAGGCGGGCGTAGGCCTCGGGCTCGAACAGGGTCGCCGGGTCGGTCGGGCGCTCGGCGAAGTTCAGGTACGAGGTGCGCGCCGTCCACCGCGCCATCGCCGCGGTGACGCGCTCGGTGCGGGCCCGCAGCGCCTCGGCCAGCTCCGGGGTCGCGGGGACGCCGGCCAGGAACGCCAGGTACCGGGCGCGCATCGGGCTGCGCGCGCCCTTGTGCGCCCCGGGCCGCGCGAGCTCGCCGCCGAGGTGGCGCAGCTCGGCGCTGACGTACGGCGACGCCGAGCCGGGGCCGACGAGCTCCAGCCACCGGCGCAGCGCCGCGTCGGGCAGCGCGTCGAGCATGAGCGCCCCGCCCTGGAGCGGCATCGGCGCCTCCGGGCCCATGTGGACGAACGGGAGCGCCTCCGGCCCGGCCGGCTGCCAGCCGTCGACCATCGGGCCCAGCACGCGCAGCGGCGCCAGGACCGCGGCGGCGGCCGCCTCGTCGCCGCTGAAGGCGCCGTCGACGACGACGAAGGCGCCGCCGCGCAGCGGCTCGGGGACGGCCGGGTCGTCGGGGACGGCGAGCAGCCGCAGCGAGGTCGTCAGCTCGTCGGGGCTGTCGAGCGTCAGGTCGCGCCAGGCGGCGACGACCTCGCGGGCCCGGTCGATCGGCCAGAGCATCGCGCCGGCGACGAGCGGGCCGGGCTCGAACAGGCGCAGCTCGACGGCGGTGACGACGCCGAAGCTGCCGCCCCCGCCGCGCAGGGCTCAGAACAGGTCGGGGTCGCGGTCGGCGTCGACGCGGCGCAGCTCGCCGTCGGCGGTGACGACGTCGAGGGCGAGGATCGAGTCGGCGGCGGTGCCGAAGCGGCGGGCCAGCCAGCCGATCCCGCCGCCGAGCGCGTAGCCGACGACGCTGACCTGCGGCGAGGAGCCGGCGAGCGCGGCGAGCCCGTGCTCGGCCGCGGGCAGGACGACGTCGCGCCGCTCGGCCCCGGCGCCGACGCGGGCGCGGCGGCCGGCGGCGTCGATCTCGACGTCGCGCAGCTCGGTCATGCGCAGCAGGACGGTGTCGTCGAGCGCCTCGTAGGCGCCGGCGTTGTGGCCGGTCACCTGGGCGGTGACGCGCAGCCCGTGCTCGCGGGCGACCCGGACGGCGGCGGCGACGTCGCCGGCGTCGCGGGGGACGACGACGGCGGCGGGCCGCTGGTCGACGGCGACGTTCCAGGCGGCGCGGGCGGCGTCCCAGCCCTCGTCCTCGGGGGCGAAGACGGGGCCCGCGACGCGGAGCCGGAGCGCGTCGACGGCGGCGACGGCGGCGGTGGGGATGTGGTCGAGAGCGGTCATGGCGGGAGACGCTCCCGACGGGCGGTTGCCGGGCGCTTGCCCCGGCCCCGCTCCGGCTTGCCGCTCGCATGCCGCCCGGGCGCCGCGCGGCGCCCCGTTGTCGGATCGCGGTCGCCATGCGGCCGCGAGCCGACAACGCTCAGCCCGCGACGCGCTCCGGGGCCGTGTAGACGTTCACGCGGCCCTGGCGGGCGAAGCCGCAGAGCGTCAGGCCGCGGTCGGCGGCGAGGTCGACGGCGAGCGAGGTCGGGGCGCCGACGCCGACGAGGATCGGGGCGCCCGCGACCGCGGCCTTCTGCACGAGCTCGAACGACAGCCGCCCGCTCACGCACAGGATGCGGCCGTGGAGCGGGACGAGGCCGTCCGCGAGCGCGCGGCCGACGACCTTGTCCATCGCGTTGTGGCGCCCGACGTCCTCGCGCAGGATCAGCAGCTCGCCGTCGGCGTCGAACAGGCCGGTCGCGTGCATCCCGCCGGTGCGCCGGAAGCCCGGCTGGCGCAGCCGCTCGGGCAGGTCGGCCAGCAGCGCGCGCGCGACGACCGGCCCGGGCTGCAGCGGCGGGGCGTGGACGGCGACCTCCTCGAGCGAGCCCTTGCCGCACACCCCGCACGACGACGTCGTGTAGAAGCGGCGCGCGCCCGGGTCGCGGGCCAGCGGCCCCTCGACCTCGATCGTGTTGCTCGCGAAGTCCTCGGTCAGCCCGGCGCGGCGGGGGCCGTCGATCAGCCCCTCGCCGTAGAGGAACCCGAGCGCGAGCTCCTCGTCGTGGCCGGGGGTGCGCATCGTGACCGTGAGCGGCGCGCCGTCGACGCGGATCTCCAGCGGCTCCTCGACGGCCACCTCGTCGCGGCCGCCGTCGTGGTGGACGACGGCGACCATCCGCTCGTCGACGGCGCTCACCGCGCGGCCCCGGTCAGTCGCCCGCCGCGAGCGCCGGCCTCCGGGCGGGCGCCTCGGCCACCGGCCGCACGTCGACGGCCATGACCTTGTACTCCGGGCACGAGGTGTTCACGTCGGCCGACGGCCCGATCAGCAGGTTCGTCCGCACCTCCGGGAAGTGGAAGGCCGTGAACACGTTGCCGGGCTCGATGCGGTCGGTCACGCGCGCCTCGACCTCGATGCGCCCGTACGGGCTGCGCACCGAGACGAGGTCGCCGTCGGAGATCCACAGACGCTCGGCGTCGTCGGGGTGGATCTCCAGCACCTCGCTCGGGAGGAGCTCGAGGTTCGCCGTGCGCCGCGTCATCGTGCCGGCGTTGTAGTGCTCCAGGCGCCGGCCGGTGACGAGGATGAGCGGGAACTCCTCCGACGGCTCCGACCCGGGCGGCCGGTACGGCAGCGTCGCGAACCGGGCCTTGCCGCCGGGCAGCTCGAAGCGCTCGCGGTAGAGGATCGGCGAGTCGGTGCCGTCCTCGGCCACCGGCCACTGCAGGCCGGTGCGCCCGAGCCGCTCGTAGGTGATCCCGGCGAAGCTCGGCGTCAGCTTCGCGATCTCGGCCAAGACGTCCTCGGGCGTCTCGTAGCCCATGTCGTGCCCGAGCGCCTTCGACACCGTCGTGAGGATCTCGAAGTCGGTCTTCGCCCCGCCCGGCGGGTCGATCGCCGGCATGACGAGCTGGACGCGCCGCTCGGCGTTCGTGAACGTCCCCTGCTTCTCCAGGAACGCGGCCGCCGGGAGGATGACGTCGGCGTGCTTCGTCGTCTCGGTCTCGAAGATGTCCTGGCAGACGAGGAACTCCAGCGACTCGAGCGCCTCGATCACGTGCGAGGTGTTCGGGTCGGTCTGGGCCGGGTCCTCGCCGAAGATGTACATCGCCTTCAGGTCGCCGGCGACGGCGGCGTCGAACATCTGCGGGATCGTGTGGCCCTTCTCGCGCGAGAGCGGCACGCCCCACGCCTCCTCGAACGCGCGGGCGGTCGCCTCGTCGGACACCGGGCGGTAGTCGCTGTAGGTGTCGGGCAGCGCGCCCATGTCCGAGGAGCCCTGGACGTTGTTCTGGCCGCGCAGCGGCAGGAGCGCCGACCCGGGGCGGCCGACCTTGCCGGTCATGAGCGCGAGGTTGCAGATGAGCTGCACGACCTCGGAGCCGTACTTGTGCTCGGTGACGCCCAGGCCCCAGATCAGGCAGGCCTCGCCGGCCTCGGCGTAGATGTGGGCGGCCCGCTCGATGTCGGCGGCGGGGACGCCGCTGATCCGCTCGACGTCGGCCGGCGTGTAGTCCTCGATGAGCGCCGACGCGGCCTCGAAGCCCTCGGTGCGCGTCTCGATGAACGCGCGGTCGATGAGCCCGTCGCGCTGGACGACGTGCGCGAGGCCGAGCATGACCGCCGCGTTCGTGCCCGGCCGCGGCGCCAGGTGGAGGACGCCGTAGTCGGCCAGCTCGATGCGGCGCGGGTCGATCACGACGAGCTGCATCCCGCGCAGCGCCGCCTGCTTGATGCGCGCGCCGGCGACCGGGTGGGCGGCCGTCGGGTTGGCGCCGATGAGGATCGCGGCGTCGGCGCGGTCGATGTCGGCGAACGAGCCGGTCGCGCCCGACAGGCCGAACGCCTTGCGCAGCGCGTACGACGTCGGCGAGTGGCAGACGCGCGAGCAGTTGTCGATGTTGTTCGTGCCGATCGCGGCGCGCATGAGCCGCGACATGACGAAGCAGTCCTCGTTCGTGGCCCGCGACGAGGCGAGGCCGGCGATCGCGTTCGGCCCGTGCTCGGCCTTGATCCGCAGCAGCTCGCGCGCGACGCGGTCGATCGCCTCCTCCCAGGTGGCGACGCGGAACTCGCCGTTCTCCTTGATGAGGGGCGCGGTCAGGCGGTCGCGGCTGCGCGTGAACTGGTGGGCGAAGCGGCCCTTCACGCACGTGTGCCCCAGGTTCGCGGGGCCGTCGAGCGCGGGGCTGATCGCCGCGATCCTCCCGCCGCGGGCGTGGGCCTCCAGGCGGCACCCGACGCCGCAGTACCCGCAGGTGGTGGTCACGGTGGTGTCGAAGCGGGCGTCGCTCATCAGGTCGTCACCTCGTGCAGGGGTTCGGGAGCGAGGTCGAGCAGGGACAGCTCGGCGATGGCGCCGGTCGGGCAGGTGTCCGCGCAGGCGCCGCACGACACGCACGCCGAGTCCTTGAAGCCCTGGTCCAGGCCAGCGGCGACGTTCGCGTCGAAGCCGCGGCCGGTCGCGGTGAGGGCGAACGTGCCCTGCACCTCGTCGCAGGCCCGCACGCAGCGCCCGCACGAGATGCAGAGCTCGTGGCGGAGCGCCAGGTACGGGTGGCGGTCGTCATGGTCCCTCTCGTGGACTGTGCCCGGCCAGCGGGTGCCGCTCACGCCGAGTTGGCGCGCGACCGCGGCCAGCTCGGTGTGCGACGCGGGCGGCTCGGGCAGCTCCGAGAGGACGAGCTCGACGACGGCGCCGGCCACGCGGCGGGCGGTCGCGTCGCGGGTGTCGACGACCATGCCGTCGCGGACCTGCGTCGTGCAGGCGGGCAGCGGCGCGGGGGCGCCCTCGACGCCGACCATGCAGACGCGGCAGGCGCCGAACGGGTCCTGGCGCTCGTCGAAGCAGAGGGTCGGGATCCACTCCCCGATCGCGCGGGCGGCGTCGAGGATCGTCGTGCCGGGCTCGACCTCGACGGTCCGGCCGTTGATCGTCACCGACGTCATGCCGCCACCAGCCCCAGCTCGTCGGGCCAGTGCGCGAGCAGCGACCGGATCGGCGCCGGCATCCCGCCGCCGTGGGCGCACAGGGAGCCGAGCTCCAGCGTCTCCAGCAGCTCCTCGAGCCGCCGCCGGTCGACGGGCGCGTCGGCGGCGAGCATCTCGTGGGCGCGCCGCAGCCCGATCCGGCACGGGAAGCACTTGCCGCAGCTCTCCGACGCCCCGAAGTGGAGGAGGTGGCGGGCGAGCTCGCGCATGTCGGTCGTCTCGTCGAAGGCGACGATCCCGCCGTGGCCGACCATGCAGCCCTCGGCGGCGAGCGCGTCGAAGTCGAACGGCGTGTCGAGCTTCGCGCCCGGGAGGATGCCGCCGAGCGGGCCGCCGATCTGCAGCGCCTTGATCTCGTGGCCGTCGACGAGGCCGCCGGCGACGTCCTCGCACAGCTCGCGCATCGTCATCCCGAACGGCACCTCGTAGAGGCCGGGCTTCGCGAAGCGCTCGTTGAAGCAGACGAGCTTGCTGCCCGGCGTCGCGCCCGGGCTGAGGTCGCGGTAGGCCTGCGGGCCGCGGGCGGCGATGAACGGCACGTTGCAGAGCGTCTCGACGTTGTTGACGACGGTCGGCATCCCGTGGACGCCGCGCTCGGCCGGGAACGGCGGGCGGGCGGAGACGGTGCCGCGCAGGCCCTGGAGGCAGGCGAGCAGCGCGGTCTCCTCGCCGACGACGTAGGAGCCGGCGCCCTCGACGATCGTGACGTCGAACGAGAAGCCGCTGCCGAGGATGTCCTGGCCGAGGCACCCGGCCTCGCGCGCCCGGGCGACGGCGGCCTCGAGCGCGGGCTTCGACCGCGGGTACTCGGAGCGGCAGAGGACGAACCCGTGGTCGGCGCCGACGACGAACCCGGCGATCGCCATGCCCTCGAGCAGGAGCTCCGGGTTGCGCTCCATGAGCCACTTGTCGATGTAGGAGCCGGGGTCGCCCTCGTCGCCGTTGGCGACGATGAACTTGTGCTCGCCCGTGGCGGCGCGGGCGAACTGCCACTTCATCCCGGCCGGGAAGCCGGCGCCGCCGCGCCCGCGGACCTCGGCGGCCTTGACGTCCTCGAGCGTCGCCTCCGGGTCGTTGCGCTCGAGCGCGGCGCGCAGCCCGGCCCAGGTGCCGGGGGCGATCAGCACCGGCTCGGCCAGGAGGCTGACCGGGTCGGGCTCGGCGGCCTCGCGCTCGGCGCCGGCGAGGACGCGCTCGACGACGCCGGGGCCGGCGTCGATGACGTCGCCGACGCGGACGGCCGGCGAGCTGTGGCAGAAGCCGAGGCAGACGGTCTCGGCCAGCGACGTCTCGCCGTCGGCGCTGCGCTCGCCGAGCCCGAGGCCGAGGCCCTCGCGGACGGCGTCGACGTGGGCGTCGCCGGTGGCGGCGAAGCAGGCCGTCCCGGTGCAGACGCGGACGTGGCGGCGCCCGCGCGGCTGCAGCAGGTCGTCGTAGAAGGTGGAGACGCCGTGGACGGCCGCCTCGGGCAGGCCCGAGCGCTCGGCGGCGACCCGGCGATCATCGTCGGTGATCGCCCCGTGGTCGTCCATGGCCGCCTTGAGCACTTCGAGCGCCGTGGGGGCGCCCTCCGCGTGATGGCGGCGGATCAGCTCGACGAGGTTCTTCGACATGCTCCCTCCGGGGGCATGATCGCCCTCCGGAGCGCCCGGCGCCAACCAATCTCGTGGATGATCCGATAAGCGCCATTTATCATGGTTCCGGAGATGCAGCTCCGCCAGCTCGAGTACCTCGTCGCCCTCGACCGCGAGCGCCACTTCGGCGACGCCGCCCGCGCCTGCCACGTCTCGCAGCCGGCGCTGTCGACGGCGATCCGGGCGCTCGAGCGCGAGCTCGGCCTGCCCCTCGTGCGCCGCAGCGGCCGCTTCCAGGGCTTCACCGAGGAGGGCGAGCGCGTCCTCGTGTGGGCGCGCCGGGCGCTGACCGACGTCCAGGCGCTCACCCAGGAGGTCGAGCGGCTGCGCAGCGGGATGGCCGGGACGCTGCGCCTCGGCGCGATCCCGACCTCGCTGTCGGCGACGACGCTCGTCACCGGCCGCTTCCGCCACCACCACCCGCGGATGCGCGTCGAGCTGCGCTCGATGAGCTCGCGCGAGATCGCCCACGGCCTCGCCGCCGGCGAGCTCGACGCCGGGCTCACCTACCTCGACAACGAGCCGCTCAGCGACGTCGACTCGCTCGGGCTGTGGCGCGAGACGTACCTGCTCGTCTGCTCGGCCTCGGCGCTCCCGCCCGGCGCGGCGGTCATCGGCTGGCGCGAGGCGGCCGAGCTGCCGCTCTGCCTGCTGACCGAGGACATGCAGCACCGGCGCATCGTCGACGGCGCCTTCGCCGCCGCCGGCGCCCGGCCCGACGCGGTCGTCGTCACGAACTCGATCTCGACGCTCGTCGCCCACGCCCGCGCCGGCCTGGCCGCGGTCGTCGCCCAGTCGTGGCTGCGCGTCCACCCGCTGCCCGCCGGCCTGCGCGCCGTGCCGCTCGTCGAGCCGACCGTCGAGCACGTCGTCGGCCTCGTCACCGCCGCCGGCGGCCAGCAGTCGCCGGTCGTCACCGAGCTGCGCGGGCTGTTCCGCCCGCTGGAGCTCGACGCCGAGATGGGCGCGCCCGCCTACGCGTCGGCGCGGGCGCGCGCGAGCGCCGCGGCGTAGTCGGCCGGCGTGTCGACGCTCGTCACCGAGTCCAGGTGCGGGTCGGCGGCGGCCAGCTCGGGGTCGGCGAGCAGCGCCGGCTCGTCGAGCCACGCGACGCGGCAGCGCTCCAGCAGCCGCCCCGGGCTCAGCTGCGCCTCGGCGACGAGCTCGCGCGCGACCCCGGCCAGCGCGGTGCGGTAGGCGGCGGCGAGCGTCTGGCGCCGCCCGTAGACCATCGGCATCGCGACGTCGGCGTCGCCGAGCGCGGCGACGACCCGGCGCACGAACGCCGGGTGCAGGAGCGGCATGTCGGTCGCGGTGACGAACGCGACCGGCGCCTGCGCGCGCACCGCCTCCAGGCCGGTCGCGATCCCCTGCAGCGGGCCCAGCCCCTCCTGCGGGTCGTCGACGCGGCGCACGCCGTCGGGGAGCTCGGGCAGCGCCTGGCCGGGCCCCCCGACGACGACGACCGGCCCGTCGACGGCGGCGCCGACCGTCGCGGCCACGTGGGCGAGCAGGCTCGCGCCCTCCCAGTCCAGGGACGCCTTCGGGCGCCCCATCCTCGAGGAGCGCCCGCCGGCCAGGACGACGCCGGCGACGGTCGGCGGGTCGGGGGGGGCGCCGCGCCGCCGCGCGAGCGCGCGCCCCCCCCCCGCCCCCGC
>JADGIB010000150.1 GCA_019683665.1 Solirubrobacteraceae bacterium | reverse complement strand
TGTATTTCCTTGAGGTCCCACAGGGCGAGGTCGCCGGGCGGCTGGACGTCGTAGTGGGCGTAGAGGAGGACGGTCGGGGCGCCCGGCGGGGGCGGGATCTCGCCGACGACGATCGGGGCGGTGTCCGGGAGGTGGAGGGTCTCGACGGTCGGGACGCCGGCGTCGCGCAGGAGGTCGGCGACGAGGTCGTGGGCCGCCTGCAGCGGCTCGCGCGGGTAGCCGGGGAAGGCGATCGACGGGATCTCGGCCAGCCGCACGAGGTCGGCGACGAGCCCGGGCATGAGGTCGCGGGCGCGGGCGGCGAGGTCGGCGCTCATGCCGCCCTCCCGACCGGCTCGCCGTGCTCGAGCGCGGGGCCGCCGGCGCGGATCTGGGTGCCGGCGGTGCCGTCGAGGAGCGCCTCGACGTCGTCGAGGCTGCCGATCGCGGCGCGCCCGCCGGTGGCCTCGACGAAGCGGCAGACCGCCTCGACCTTCGGCCCCATCGAGCCGGCGGGGAAGGCGCGGTCGCGCAGCCCCTGCGGGGTGGCGGCGACGATCGGCCGCTGGTCCGGGGTGCCGAAGCCGTCGTAGACGGCGTCGACGTCGGTGGCGAGCACGAGCGTGTCGACCTCGAGGTCGACGGCGAGCAGCGCGGAGGCGAGGTCCTTGTCGATGACCGCCTCGACGCCGGTGTGGCGGCCGTCGGCGTCCTCGACCACGGGGACGCCGCCGCCGCCGGCGCAGACGACGAGGAAGCCGGCGTCGACGAGCCGGCGGATCGCGGGCAGCTGGACGATGCGGCGAGGCTCGGGCGAGGGGACGACGCGGCGCCAGTGGTCGCCGTCGGGCTTGACGGTCCAGCCGCGGGCGTCGGCGACCTCGTGGGCGCGGGCCTCGTCGTAGACGGGGCCGATGAACTTCGTCGGGGCTGAGAAGGCGGGGTCGTCGGCGTCGACGACGACGCGGGTGATGATCGCGACCGTGTCCTGGTGGTCGATGGCGTTGTCGAGCGCCATCTCGAGCACGTACCCGATCTGCCCGACGCTCTCGGCGTCGAGCACGTCGAGCGGGTAGGGCTCGGTCTCGCGGTAGGCGTCGCCCATGAGAGCGAGCAGCCCGACCTGCGGCCCGTTGCCGTGCGTGACGACGAGCTGGTGGCGGCGCGAGGCGCCGGCGAGGATGGCGGCGGCGCTCTGGGCGGCGCGCGCCTGGGTGGCGGCCTCGAGCGGCTCGCCGCGGCGCAGGAGCGCGTTGCCGCCCAGGGCGACGACGGCACGGGGGCGGCGGGAGCCCGAAGGCGGTTGGGCGATGGCCATGCCCACACGGTGACCGCTGCCGGCCGGCTCTCCATCAGCCCGGGCCACGCGTCGTGCGCCGGTGGACTACCCCTCGGCGATCCGTGGATCCTGCGTAGCCGGGTGGTGGACGGGCCGCTCGAGCGGCGGAGCGCTCCTGAAGCTACGGCGCTGCGGACGCCTGCTCGGCCTCGCGGGGTGGCGCGCTGCTCGCCGAGGCCCCGCACGCCGGGCACCGTGCGTACAGCCCGGGCGACCGGTGGTCTCCCTCGCCGAGCACGAAGACGCCGTCGCACCCCGGCTGCCGGTGGCGGTCCGGCAGCGAGGCGATGAGCTCCACCTGATGCGCGCGGGCGACCTGCGCCGCAACCCGCGGGTCGTCCCACACGCTCCACCCGTCCATCCCCCGTCCGCGCACGAAGATGAACCGCCCGTCCACGATCAGCAGCGACTCGCGGAGGGGGCGCTTGACGTGCACGGCCGCTCCCGCGTCGTGCAGCTCGGTCGCCGCCGAGCGGATGCCGAGGCGGTGCTCCATGCCCTGCGGGCCGACGACGTGAACGGTCACGCCGCGCGAGGCCACGGCACGGAGCTGCTCGCTCAGCGCTCGCTCGCGATTCGGATCGTGGACGAACCAGATGACGGCGTCCCGAGCCGTTCCGACGACCCGTTCCACCAAGCTCTGCGGCGCCTGCGCCGGCAGGTCGGCCGCGGGGAGCTCCCGGCTGCCGATGAGCGCTCTGAGCAGGAGCCGAATCGGCGTCGTCGGCTTCGCCCGCTCCCTGACGAACCCGAGATCGCCGACCACGACGAGCCGCCGGCGCGCCCGCGTGACCGCGACGTTGAGCAACCGGCGGAACTCGTCGTTGCGTCCGTCGTCGAAGATCGCTGCCCGGTAGTGCGGCCCCGCGACGGTCAGGTCCAGCACCACGACCGACGCCTCGCTGCCCTGGAAGGCGTGGATCGTGCCGGCGGTCGCGTCCCTGCTGAGCCTGCGAGCCCGGATCATGGCTCCCAGCAGCTCCGCCTGCGGACGGTACGGAGTGATGACCAGCACCCGGCGCCGCCCCTCGTCCGGGGCGGGGCGGTCCTGCCGCAGCAGCCGCTTGACGACGTCGATCGTGACCGCGGCCGAGAGGACGTTCAGCCGGCTCGATCGGTCGCCCCGTCGAACGGTGCTCGCCCAGGGCGCCAGCGGCTCGAGGTTCACGAGCGTCGTCGGGTCGTCGAACCCCGCACCGCGCGCGAACCACGGATCGAGCTCGCGATCGTCGTCCGTCCCTTGGGCGTCCTGCAGCACGGTGCCGTAGGCCAGGCGCCTCGCCAGCTCGCTGATCCGCCGCTCCATCCGGTGCTGCCTCGTCAGCGCGACCAGCTCCGGCGGCCGGCGCCCGGCCTCGTGCTCGTCGACGATCCCCGACGCCTCGAACGCATCGCGCTTCAACCACCGGTTCGCCATGCGGGTCTCCGCCAGCGCGATCGGAGCGAGCTGGCGGAAGTCGCCGACGGCCGCGACCGCCCGCTCGGCGAGGTTGGCCGCGAACCAGGCGGCCGGGATCGGCGCGATCGACACCTCGTCGATCACGACCGTGTCGTAGGTGCGTCCGGCGATCGCCGATCGCGCATACGCGGCGGTGAGCGTGCAGGCGACGACCTGCGCGTCGGCGACCAGGTCGTCTTCGATCCGCTCGCGCTCGCGCTCGCACGCTCGACGCTGGCCCTCCAGCCGATCGAGCTGCTGCTGCGCAGCGGCGTCCCGGGCACGAGCTGCTTCGATGTCGATGCCGTCCAGCTCGTCGTCGACGCGTTCGCGGATCGCCTCGAGGTGCTCGGCGGTGACGCGCTCGGGCGCGTCGTCCAGCAACCCGTAGCGCCCAGGCACCTCGCACAGGGCATCGAGGTGGGCGCGACGGGCGTCGATGGCCTGGTCCCGCGTCGTCTGCGCGCGCCGGCGGTCGAGGTCCCCGTTGAGCCGGCTGCCTCGCGCCCGGCGCCGCTCGATGTCCTGCTCGACCAGCTCGAGGTTTCGCAGCGCTCGATCGCGCTCCCGCTCGAGCCGACGGAGACGCTGCAGATCGCGCGGCAGCGCACCTGCCCAGTCATGCAGCTGGACGGCGCGATGATCGTGCTCGGCGTCGCGCCATCGCGCCTCGATGGTGCTGCGCAGATGCTCGATCCTCTCGGCCAGGTCCGCGTCGCGTTCGTCGACGTGCGTCTTCGCCAGCAGCCGCGGGCGCCCGGCCAGCCGCGGCCCGTAGCCCGGCCCGAACCGCAGCACCCGACCGTCGGGCAGGTCGTCGCCGAGCAGGTCGGCCGCACGCAGGAGGGCCTCGTCGATCGCGACGTTCGTGTGCGAGACGAGCAGGACGGACCGGCCACGCCGGACGAGCTCGGCGACGAGGCGACCGATCGTCTGCGTCTTCCCAGTCCCCGGAGGTCCCCAGATGAACGTGCAGGCGCTGGCCAGCGCCCGCCGGACCGCCCGCTCCTGGTCCTCGTTGAGGCCATCGAGCTCGGCCTCGTCGAACCGGCCCGGCTCGGTCAGGTGACGGAGCAGCAGCGCGCCGCCGCGGTTGTCCTCCTGGCGGCGCTCCCGCAGTCGCTTCGAGAGCTTCTCGAGCAGGAACGTCGGATCCCACGCCAACGCGGCCCGCTCGATCCGCGCCCCGAGATCCTCCTCGGTCGCCAGGGTGATGTCGAGACCCTCGACGCGAACGACGGTGGAGCGAACGTTCCGGTCGTCGAGGTGCAGCTGGACGTCGGCGTCCTGGGTCAGGGTGCGCGGCAGCTCCCGCTCGGCCGTGAACCGGTAGCGCGTGCGCTCGCCGACTCGGGCCACGCGGCGGCCGTCCACCAGCGGGACGGGGTCGGCTGCCGGCCCGCGTCGTGCGGCGTCGAGCTCGTCAGCGAGCGCTTGGCGGAACTCGTCGATCAGCGTCAGGTCGTCGGGAACAGGCATCGGTCGGTTCGGTTCGGGCACCTCTCGAAGGTCGGGCGTGATCAGCCGGCTGCGCACGAGCGCTCGGCGGGCGTGCCCGGGAAGCGCTCGGGCGGCGGGCCGGCGCGCTCGGGCGCGGCGGCCGGCGCCGCGGACCCCGGCAGCCCGCGGCGCAGCGTCATCCAGACGTCGTGGTAGACGGCCTCGCGCGCATCCCCCTGCCGCTCGGCGACGGCGGTCTTGAAGTCCTCGTAGTCGATCTCGGCGGTGAGGAGGACGGCCGCCGCCGACCAGCGCTCGCGCGAGACGACCGCCCGCCACGGGTAGTCGGCGCGCGGGGTCGCGAAGATGTCGATCGGGCCGATCAGCTCCTCCAGCGCCTCGAGGTCCGCTCGGGTGCGCGTGCGCACGAGCACCTCCGCCGGCAGGGTGCGGTGCGCGACGACGCTGTAGAAGCCGCGGGTCGTCATCAGCCACATGTCGTCTCAGTCGTCGGCCGCGCTCGCGATCTGACACGTTCGGGCGCTTTACTCGGCGACGTGGCGAGCATTCACACCAACCGCGGGATCGGCCGCGCGCGCAAGGCCCGCGCCGCGCTCGGGCTGCCGCCCGACCAGCCGCTGCCGGACGTGGTCGCGACGCTCGAGGAGCGGGCCGGCGTGCACGTCGTCGTGCTCGACCTCGGCGACGAGGTCGCGGGCGCCTACCTGACCCGGCGCGACCGGCCGCTGCTGTTCGTCAACGGCACCCAGCCGACGGGGCGCCAACGCTTCACCGTCGCCCACGAGTACGCCCACCACCACCTCCAGCACGGGTCGGTCGTCGACGACGAGGCGGCACTCGGCGGGCTCGTCGGCGACCCGCGCGAGGTCGAGGCCAACGCGTTCGCCGCCGAGTTCCTCGTGCCGCGGGCCGCGGTCGAGCGCCGCTTCCCGGTGCGGCCCGCGCCGGTGACGCTGGAGACCGTCGTGAGGGTCGCCTGCGCGTTCGGCGTGAGCGCCCGGATGGCGCGCATCCGCCTGGCCACCTGCGGCGTGCTCGCCGACGACGCCCTCCGCGACCGCCTCGACCGGCGGATCCAGGAGGGGGAGCACCTGGAGCTCATCGAGCGCCTCGGCCTCGGCGAGCCCGACGACGCCGTCGCGGCCGCCGCCGCAGCCGGGCCGCCGCGGATCCCGCCCGCGCTGCGCGACAGCCCGCTCGGCCGCTTCGTCGACGGCGGCCTCGGGATCGCGGACGTCGCCCGCCACATCGGGCGCCCGGCGGCCGACGTCGACCGCGCCCTGTCCGCCTGCGGGGTCCCCTCGCCGGGCGCCGGCTGAGCCGTCGCGCCGTCCCGCGACCGCCGACGGCGTCAGGCGCCGCCGCGGAACAGCACGTCGACCTCGTCCCAGCCGTCGCGCACCTCCGCCGTCAGCGCGTCGGCGAGCACGTCGAGGGCCGCCGCCGCCCCGGAGGAGACGTCGTCGCCCCGGAACAGCGGCGCGGCGGCGGGGCGGCCGTGGGCGGCGTCGTGGAGCACGTCCGCGCCGATCCCCAGCGCGCCCGCGAGCGCGTCGAGCAGCCGGCGCGACAGCCCGGACGGGTCGAGCCGGCCGCCCTCGAGCTCGGCGAGGTAGCGCTCGGTCTTCGCGCGCGCGCCCGCGGCGAGCCCGAGCCGCTCGCCGAGGCGGGCGGCCAGCCCGGCGCGCGTCAGCGCGGCCCGCTCGCGCAGCAGCGGCATCCACGCCGACCACCACGACGCCGGCTCGGCCGCCCCGGCCGCGGCGAGCGCCGTGACCGCCTCGGCCGTCACCGCGACCATCGCGTCGTCGTCGTAGTCGGGGTCGGGCGCCCAGGCCACGAACGCGGCGATCTCGTCGGCGAGCGCGTCGCGTTCGGCCGCCGCGACCTGGGCGAGGAAGGCGTCGACGTCGGGGCGCCGGCCCGCGTTCCAGGCGTCGATGAAATCGCTCAGGACCCGTTCACGCTCGCTGGTCACGGAGGATCGTCTCCAGTTGCTTCAGGCCGCGACGGCGGCGGGCGTACACGTTGTCGAGGGTGATGCCGAGCCGCTCGGCGATCGCCGCGGCATCCAGCCGCTCGACGAAGGTGAGCTGCAGGACGGCACGATAGTTCTCGTTGCGGATCCGGCCGATGGCCCACGCGACCAGCCCGGCGGCGGCCCGCCGGCGCTCCTCGTCGGCCTCCGCGTCGGCGGCGAGCTCGGCCCGCTCCAGGGACTCCCGCGCGATCGCGGCCGCGAACGGGCCGTCGTCGGGCGCGCCGTCATGGCGCTCGTCCAGGCTTCCCGCCTGCCGCTTCCGGTGGCGCAGCGCACGCCGCCCGTGGTCGAGGCAGGCGTACTGCACGCAGCGGTGGATCGCCGCGCGCAGCTCCCCGACCGACGAGCCGTTGAACCTCTCGCCCATCGTGACGACGCGCAGGAACGCCTCGTGCGCCGCGTCGGCGGCGTCCTCGGGGGCGAGCCGCTCGCCACCGGGGAAGCGGAACGCCTTCGCCAGCGCGACGACCCGGTCGTAGCTGCGGATCGCGAGCTGCCGCCACACGTCGAGCGCCTGCTCGTCCCCGCGGTCGCGATGGTGGCAGTAGCGCCGCAGCAGCTCGTCCTCCCGCAGGCGGCGGGACTCGATCGGGTTCGGGACGGACGCCGTCGTCATCAGTCGGTCGGTCGCGTGTGCGCACGGGAATCTGACAGGCGCGCGGACGGAACGGCGCCCCCGAGACCGCGGCGACGGCGGGCTACCCCTCGGCGACCCGTGGCTCCTGCGCGGACGCGCCGGCGACCCGCCGCCGCGTCCGGGTCTCGGCCCACCACAGGACGAGCCCGCCGACGATCGCCAGCGCGGTCGCGGCCGCCGCCCACGCGAAGACGTGGCCGAACGCGCCCGCCAGCGGCTCGGCGACCTCGGCGCGCAGCGCGGGCGGCAGCGGCGCCAGGCCGCCGGCCTCGCCGCGCGCGGGCGGCAGCACGGCCTGGGTCTGGCCGACGAGCAGGACGGCGGCGGCCGCGGTGCCGATCGAGGCGCCGACCTGGCGCAGCGTGTTCAGCGCCGCGGTCGCGCGCGGGACCTGGTCGGTGCGCAGGACGGCGAGCGCGGCGGCGAGCGCCGGCTGCATCGACGCCCCCATCCCGAGACCGCGCACGAACAGCAGCGCCATGAGCAGCGGGTACGGGGTGCCGGCGGCGACGAACGCCCACGGCAGCGTCGCCAGCGTCGCGAGCACGGTCCCGGCGACGACGACCGGGCCGCCGCCGAGCCGGTCGGTGATCCGGCCGCTGACCGGCAGCGCGATCGCCGTCCCGAGCCCCTGCGGCGCCATGAGCAGGCCGGCATGCAGGGCGCTCTCGCCCCGGTCGACCTGGAAGTAGAGCGGCAGCAGGAGGATCGCGCCGAAGAGCGAGAGGGCGAGCAGGAACGTCGCGCCGGCGGCGGCCGCGAACGCGGGCGCGCGGAACAGCCGCAGGTCGACGAGCGGCCGGTCGGCGCGCAGCGCGTGGCCGGCGAACGCGGCCAGCAGCGCCGCCCCGCCGAGGATCGGGCCGAGCGCGAGCGGGTCCCCGAACCCGCCGTGACGCTCGCTCTGCGACAGCCCGAAGACGACGGCGACGAGCCCCGGGCAGGCGAACGCGACGCCGAGCCAGTCGAGGCGCCCGGCGTCCTGGCGGCCGGCGGCGCCGTCGAGCCGGCGCCACGCGAGCGAGAACGCGATCACCGCGATCGGGAGGTTCACGAAGAAGATCCAGTGCCAGCTCACCTCGTCGACGATGAGGCCGCCGAGGACCGGGCCGAGGATCGGCCCCAGCAGGACCGGCACGCCGATCAGCGACAGGACCCGCCCGGCTCGCTGCGGCCCGGCCGCCTGCGTGGCGAGCGTGAACCCGACCGGCAGCAGCAGGCCGCCGCCGAGGCCCTGGACGGCGCGGAACGCGATCAGCTGCTCGACCGACCCCGACAGCCCGCACAGCGCCGAGCCGGCGCCGAACACGGCGATCGCCACCAGCCACACGCGCTTGGAGCCGAAGCGCTCGGTCGCCCAGCCCGACAGCGGGATCACGACCGCGAGCGCGAGCAGGTACCCGGTCGAGACCCACTGGATCGTCGCCAGCGGCTCGCCGAGGTCGGCGGCCAGGCGCTCGAGCGCGACGTTGACGATCGTCGTGTCGATCACCGACATGATCAGGCCGATCACGACCACGCCCGCGATCTCGAGCGTGCGGCGGTCCAGGCCGGCGGTCGGGAGCGAGGGTGCCATGGGCGCAGCGTGCCCGCCCGCGGGC
>JADGIB010000149.1 GCA_019683665.1 Solirubrobacteraceae bacterium | reverse complement strand
CGCGGCGACCGCGTCGTCCTCGCCCGCCCCGGCCAGCCGCGCCGCCTCGAGCGCCGCCACCGCGTTGGCGGCGTTGTGCGCGCCGGGGACGGCGAGGCGGACGGTCCGCCCCCGCCACGTGAACGTCGAGCCGCCGGCGGCCAGCTCGACGTCGCCCGGCGCCGACCAGGCGACGACCCGCCGGGCCCGCGCCTCGAAGGCCGCGAAGGCGGCCTGCAGCTCCTCGAGCGACCCCCAGCGGGCGTGGTGGTCGAGCTCGACGTTCGTGACGACGGCGAGGTCGACGTCGAGGTCGAGGAACGAGCCGTCGGACTCGTCGGCCTCGACGACGAGCCACTCGCCGCTCCCCCACGCCCCGTTGCGGCCGGTCGTGCGCAGGACCCCGCCGATGAGGTAGCCGGGGTCGAGCCCGCAGGCGAGCAGGACGTGGGCGATCATCGACGAGGTCGTCGTCTTCCCGTGGGCGCCGGCGACGGCGATCGTGCGCCGCAGCGCCGTCAGCTCGGCCAGCAGCTGCGCCCGGGTGCGGACCGGCAGGCCGCGCCGGCGCGCGGCGGCCAGCTCCGGGTTGCCGGCCGGCACGGCGCTGGAGGCGACGACCTCCGCCCCGTCCCCGGCCGGCAGGTTCGCCGGGTCGTGGCCGATCGCGACCGGGATGCCGGCCGCGCGGACCTCGCGGGCGTACGGCGAGTCGGCCTGGTCGGACCCGGTGACCTGCGCGCCGAGCGCCTGCGCGGCCAGCGCGTAGGCGCTCATCCCGGCGCCGCCGATCCCGAGGACGTGCAGCCGCCGGCCGCTCCACGGTGCTTCGCTCACGGCGGCCATCGTACGGGCGCCGGGCGCGCTCACCGGCCGCGGGCGGCGGCCAGCACCTCGCCGGCGATCCGGGCGGCGGCGTCCGGGCGGGCGATCGCCCGCGACGCCCGCGCCATCGCCGCCAGGCGCCCGCGGTCGCCCAGGAGCGCGTCGACCTCGGCCCGCAGCCGCGCCGCGTCCAGCTCGGCGTCGGGCACGACGACGGCCGCGCCGGCCTGCGCCATCCAGCGCGCGTTCGCGGTCTGGTGGTCGGCGGCGGCGTGCGGATAGGGCACCAGCAGGGCCGGCAGCCCGTGGGCGGCGACCTCGAAGATCGAGCCGCCGGCGCGGGCGACGACGAGGTCGGCGGCGGCGAGCGCGTCCCCGAACGGCTGGATGTAGGGCTCGAGCACGTGGCGCGGGGAGCGGATCCGCGGGCGCAGCTCGTCGTGGTCGCGCACGCCGCTGGCGTGCAGGACCCAGTACGGGGCGTCGGCGAACGCCTCGACCGCCGCCTCGTTGATCCGCCGCGCCCCGAGCGAGCCACCGAAGACGAGGACCACCTGCGCGTCCGGCGGCAGGCCGAAGCGGGCCCGGGCGGCGGCGCGGTCGGCGACCGGCGGCGGGACCGGGCGCCCGGTGACGAGGTAGCGCCCGCCCTCGCGCCCGGCGATCGGGAAGGCGAGGCAGACGCGCCGCGCGAACGGCGCCAGCAGCCGGTTGGCCAGCCCGAGGTGCGAGTCGGCCTCGGTCAGCACGAGCGGCACCCGCCGCAGCGCCGCGGCGGCGCCGACCGGGCCGGCGACGTAGCCGCCGCCGCCCAGGACCGCGTCCGGCCGCTCGCGCCCGACGATCCGCCAGGCGCGCGCGAACGCGCCGACCGCCTGCAGCGCCGAGCGGGCCGCCTTCAGCGGGTTCGTGCGCGACAGGCCGCTGACGCGGATGCGCTCCATCGGGTACCCGGCCGCGGGGACGAGCTCCGCCTCGGCCCGCTCGCCCCCCACCCAGGAGACGACGGCGCCCTCAGCCCGCAGCTCGTCGGCGACCGCCAGCGCCGGCACCACGTGTCCGGCCGTGCCACCCGCCGCGATGAGCACCCGCGGCGGGTCGGTTCGCTCGTCTGCCATGCCCTGATCCTGACCGAACGGCCCGCAGGTGCGTCGTGCGGCCCGAGGCGACGTTCAGCAGCAGCCCCATCGCGGCCAGCAGCGTCAGCAGCGACGACGAGCCCGACGAGATGAACGGCAGCGGCACGCCGGTCAGCGGCGCCATCCCGAGCACGGTGAAGAGGTTCAGCAGCGCCTGGCAGAGGATCATCGACGTGACCCCGGCGGCGAGCAGCTTCGCGTAGGCGGTCTTCGCCGCCTTCGCCGCGCGCAGCCCGGCGTAGGCGATCAGCCCGTAGAGGAACAGCAGCGCCCAGATGCCGAGCACGCCGAGCTCCTCGCCGATGACGGCGAGGATGAAGTCGGTGTGGGCCTCGGGCAGGAAGAAGATCTTCTGCACCGACTCGCCCAGCCCGCGGCCGAGCAGGCCGCCGGAGCCGATCGCGATCTGGCCCTGCACCGACTGGAAGCCGATCGACTCGGCGTGCGCCCACGGGTCGAGGAACGCGATGAGCCGGTCGCGGCGGTACGGCTCGGCCAGCGCCAGCAGCCCGACGACGAGGACGCCGGCGCCGGCGATGCGCACCAGCAGCTTCACCGGCATCCCGGCGGCGACGAGGATCGCGACGGTCGTGAACGTGACGACGAGCGCGGTGCCGAGGTCGGGCTGGCTGACGATGAGCAGCAGCGCCGCGCCGACGACCCAGCCGAGCGGGCTGACGAGCGTCCTGAGCGACAGCACGAGCTGGGGCTTGTCGGTCAGCAGCCGCACCGCGTAGAGGACGAGCGCGAGCTTCATCAGCTCGCTGGGCTGGAACTGGAGCGGGCCGGCGCCGATCCAGCGCGTCGCCCCGTTGACCTCGACGCCGACGCCGGGGAGCTTCGCCGCGAGCAGGAGCACGAACGAGATGCCCAGCAGCGCCGGGGTGAGGTCGCGCACCGCGCGCAGGTCCACCCGCGCGACGACCTGCATGACCACAAACCCGGCCGCGCCGTACAGGAGGTACTTGACGAGGTAGTAGCTGCCGTCGCCCTGGCCCTCGAGCAGCGTGCGGGCCGACGAGGCCGAGTAGACCATCACCGCCCCCGCGGCGAGCAGGCAGAGAGTGGCCGTGAGCAGGATCCGGTGTTCGAGGGGCTGCTCTCGGGCGGCACGGCGACGGTCCATCAGGCGCAGGTTCGGCGCCGCCGGGCCGATTCCTACCCCCGCGCGCCGCGGTTCAGGAGATGCCCTGCTGGTAGATCGTGAAGCCGATCGCCGCGCAGACGGCCGCCACGATCCAGAAGCGCAGGATGATCTTCGTCTCCGACCAGGCGAGCATCTCGAAGTGGTGGTGGATCGGCGCCATCAGGAAGACGCGCTTGCGGAACGTCTGGAACGAGAAGACCTGGATGAGGACCGACAGCGCCTCGATGACGAAGATCCCGCCGAGGAGGATGAGCAGCACCTCGGTCTTCGTCATGATCGCCAGCCCGGCGATCGCGCCGCCCAGCCCGAGCGACCCGGTGTCCCCCATGAAGATCGTGGCCGGGAACGCGTTGAACCACAGGAAGCCGACGCAGGCGCCGACGAGGCAGCCCGACAGGAGCGCGAGGTCCTGCTGGCCGGCGGTGATCGACGTGATCCCGATGTAGGCGAGGACGACGATCGCCGCGCACCCGGCGGCGAGCCCGTCGAGGCCGTCGGTGAGGTTCACGCCGCTCGTCGTGCCCGCCACGACGAGGTAGATGAGCGGCAGGTAGAGGATCCCGAGGTCGATCTGGGCGTCGACGAAGCGCAGCCGCAGCGTCGGCGGCAGCCCCGCCTTCTCGGTGGCGATCCACCACAGCAGGATCGAGATCCCGATCGTGACGATGAGCTTCGTGCGCCCGCGCAGGCCGAGCGAGCGGCGCTTGACGATCTTCGTGTAGTCGTCGGCGAAGCCGAGGACCGCGCACAGGATCGCGGCGACGTAGACGCCGACCGCGCGCCAGTCGTAGTCGGACAGGATCAGGAACGGCGCCGAGACGGCGGCGAAGATGACGATCCCGCCCATCGTCGGCGTGCCCGCTTTCGCGTGGTGGCCCTCGGGGCCCTCCTCGCGGATGTGCTGGCCGAACTCGCGCACGCGGACGAACGCGATGAAGCGCGGGGACAGGAAGACGCAGATCAGCAGCGCCGCCGTGCCGGCGATCAGGACCTCGCCCATCTACCGGACCTCGTCCACTAGAGCGCCTCGGCGACCGCTTCGAGGCCGACGCCGCGCGAGGCCTTGACCAGGATCGTGTCCCCCTCCCGCGCGAGCCGGTCCACGAGCGCGGCCGCGGCGGCCGCGTCGGGGACGGCGTGGTCGCCGCCCATCTCGGCGGCGAGGGGCCCGACCGTGACGATCAGGTCGGCGCGCTCGCGCGCGTACGCGCCGATCTCCCGGTGGTAGCGCACCGCGTCGGGTCCGAGCTCGAGCATGTCGCCGAGGACCGCGACGCGGCGGCCGGGGGCGCGGGCGAGCTCGTCGAGGGCGGCGCGCATCGACATCGGGCTCGCGTTGTAGCAGTCGTTGATGACGACGGCGCCCCGCTCGAGCTCGATCCGCTGGCCGCGCCGCTCCGACAGCTCGACCTCGATCCGCCCCGACGGGCGCACGCCGACCGCGTGCGCGGCGGCGAGCGCGGCGAGCGCGTTGCGGCGCATGTGGGCGCTGTCGAACGGGATCTCGACGTCGCCGAGGTCGCTGACGTCGCCGCCGGGGCCGAACGTCACCCAGGCGACGTCGTCGCGGCGGTGGGCCTCCAGCAGCGGCTCGCCGGCGGGGACGATCGCAGTGCCGCCCGCGGGCAGGCCGGCGATCAGCTCGGCCTTCGCGGCGGCGACGTCCTCGACCGTGCCGAGCAGCTCGAGGTGGACGGGGCCGACGTTGACGATCACGCCGACGTCGGGCTCGGCGATCCGGGCCAGCTCGGCGATCTGGCCGCGGCCGCGCATCGCCATCTCGAGGACGAGCGCCTCGGTGTCGCCCGGCGCCGACAGGATCGTCAGCGGCAGGCCGATCTCCGTGTTCAGGTTCTGCGGGGTGGCGACCGTCCGCCGGGCCGGGCGCAGCATCCCGGCCAGGAGGTCCTTCGTCGAGGTCTTCCCGGCCGAGCCGGTGACCCCGACGACCTTCGCGCCGAGCGCGCGCCGCCAGGCGGTGGCCAGGCGCTGCAGGGCGGCCAGCGGGTCGTCGGCGGCGAGGACGGCGGCGCCCTCGGGGGCGTCCGCGGCGGCGGCCCGCGCGTGCTCGGGCGCGGTCAGCGCCCCCCACGCCCCGGCCGCCAGGGCGGCGGCGGCGAAGCGGCCGCCGTCCACGCGCTCGCCGCGCAGGCCGACGAACAGGTCGCCGGGGCCCGCGGCGCGCGAGTCGATGACGGCCCGGCGGGGCCCGGTCCCGCCGCCGGGGGTCAGCAGCCGGGCGCCGGCCGCGTCGGCGACCCGCTCAGGCGACCAGGCGTGCACGCAGCGCCTCCCTCGCCACCGTGACGTCGTCGAACGGGATCGTCCGCCCGCCCGCCAGCTCCTGGCCCTGCTCGTGCCCCTTGCCGGCCACGACGACGACGTCGCCGTCGCGGGCCAGGTCGACGGCGACGGCGATCGCCCGCGCCCGGTCGGGCTCGGTGCGGACGCGGTCGCGGTCGTCGATGCCGGCCAGGATCTCGGCGATGATCGCGTCCGGGTCCTCCGAGCGCGGGTTGTCGGAGGTGACGATGACCTCGTCGGCCAGCGCGGCGGCGGCGCGGCCCATGAGCGGGCGCTTGCCGCGGTCGCGGTCCCCGCCGGCGCCGAAAGCGACGATGACGCGCCCGTCGGTCAGCTCGCGCGCGGCGCGCAGGACGTTCTCCAGCGAGTCGGGCGTGTGCGCGTAGTCGACGAGCACGGCGAAGCCCTGCCCCTCGTCGACGGGCTCGAAGCGCCCCGGCACCCGGCCCGCGCGCGGCAGCGCGGCGCGGATGACGGCCTCGTCGACGCCGGCGGCGCGCGCGGCGGCGACCGCGCCGAGGACGTTGGCGACGTTGAAGCGGCCGGGCAGCGGCGTGCGCACCTCGACGCCGTCGACCCGGAACGCGCTGCCGGTCAGCGTCGAGCGCACGTCGGTGGCGCGGACGTCGGCCGCGTGCTCGATCCCGGTGGTGACCGCCTGCGGGAAGTCGGCGGCCAGCCGCCGCCCGTACGGGTCGTCGACGTTGACGACGAGCGTCGCGCCCGCCTCCGCGGCCCGCTCGAACAGGCGCCGCTTGGCCCGGAAGTAGTCCTCCATGGTCGGGTGGAAGTCGAGGTGGTCCTGGGTGAGGTTCGTGAACACCGCCACCGACCAGTGGATCGCGTCGACGCGATGGAGCTCCAGGGCGTGCGAGGAGACCTCCATCGCGCAGGCGCGGTCGCCGGCGTCGAGCATCGCCGCGAACGCCCGCTGCAGCTCGATCGCCTCGGGCGTCGTGCGCTCCAGCGGCGCCTCGCGCCCGCCGACGACGGACTTCACCGTGCCCAGCAGCGCGGTCGGGATCCCGCCCGCCTCCAGCAGCTCGCGGATGAGGAAGCAGCTCGTCGTCTTCCCGTTCGTGCCGGTCACCCCGACGACGGTCAGGCGCGCGGTCGGGTCCCCGCAGAAGCGGGCCGCGACCGGCGCCATCGCCGCACGGGCCGACGGGACCCGCACCTGCGGCACGTCGACGTCGAGCTCGCGCTCGACGACGAGCGCGGCGGCGCCCCGCGCGATCGCGTCGGCGGCGTAGTCGTGCCCGTCGCGCGTGAAGCCGGGCACGCAGAAGAACAGGGTGCCCGGCTCGACGGCCCGGTTGTCGAAGGCCAGCCCGGTGATCTCGACGTCCGCGGCCGGGGGCGTCAGCGGCACGTCGACGAGCTCTCCCAAGCGCACGCGACGATCCTAGAACGGGCTCACTTCGGCGCGATCCGCAGGTAGGGCAGCGCGAAGCCCATGATCTGCCCGAAGGCGGGCGCCGCGACCTGGCCGCCGTAGTAGGCGCCCTGCGGCTCGTCGACGATGACCGCGCACAGCAGCTTCGGGTCGTCGGCGGGCGCGAACCCGACGAACGACGCGATGTAGCGCGACTTCGAGTACTCGCCGGTCTCGGGGTCGACCTTGTTCGCGGTGCCGGTCTTGCCGGCCAGCTCGTAGCCGGGCACCGAGACCTCGGAGGCGGTGCCGTCGGGGCTCAGGACGCCCTTGAGCATGTCGCGGACCTGGGCCGCGGTCCTCGCCGAGATGACGCGGCGACCGCGGGCGGGCCGGACCTCCCGGCCGCCGGCCTCCTTGATGACGTGCGGGGTGCGCAGGACGCCGCCGTTGGCGATCGCCCCGTAGGCGGCGACCATCTGCATCGGCGTCACGGCCAGGCCCTGGCCGATCGGCAGGTTGCCCATCGACGAGCCCGAGTACTCCTCGGGGGTCGGGACGATGCCGCGCTCCTCGCCGGGGAGGTCGACGCCGGTCGGCTCGCCGAACCCGAACGTCCGCACCCAGTGGTCGAAGCGGCGCTTGCCGAGGCGCAGGCCGATCGTGATCGCGCCGACGTTGCTGGACTGGGCCAGGATCTGGCCGGTCGTCATCGTCGCCCAGCCGCGCTCGTGCGACTCGCCGATCGTGCGGTCGGCGACCTGGATCGTCGGGGCGAGGTTGAAGGTCGTCTCCGGCGTCACCTTGCCGTCCTCGAGCGCGCCGGCGACCGTGAACGCCTTGAACGTCGAGCCGGGCTCGTACGTCGTCCCGGTCGCGAGGTTCTGGCGCGCGTACTCGGGGGCGCCGGCCGGGTCGTTGGCGTCGACCCGAGGCCAGTTGGCCAGCGCGAGGATCTCCCCGGTGTCGGGGTCCATGACGATCGCCGTCGCGCCCTTCGGCTTGTAGACCTGCCCGACCCCGCCGAGGACGGCCTCGGCCTTCGACTGGATCGCGGCGTCGAGCGTGAGGCGCAGCGTCTTGCCCGGCCGGGCCGTGACCTCCTCCTCGACCTCGATCGGCTGGCCGATCGCGTCCTGGGTGATGCGGCGGCGGCCGTCGCGGCCGCGCAGGAGGTCGTCGGCCGCGTACTCGAGGCCCGACAGGCCCTGGCCGTCGATGCCGACGGTGCCGAGGACCTGCGAGGCCAGCCAGCTGCGCGGGTACGTGCGGCGGCTGGCGGAGATGAGGTCGATGCCCTCGATCTCCAGCTCGGCGACCTTGTCGGCCAGGGAGGCGGGGACGGCGCGGGCGAGGTAGACGAAGCCGGTGTCGCGGCGGCTGAGGTCGCGCAGCAGCCGGTCCTCGTCGACGCCGAGGATCTTCGACAGCTTCTCGGCCGTGCCGGCCGGGTCCTGGATGAGGTACGGGGTGGCGGCGATGTCGTTGGCCGGCTCGGACACGGCCAGGCGAACGCCCTGGCGGTCGACGATCGCGCCGCGCCGGGCCGGGACCTCGACGGTCGACACCTGCTGGGTGACGGCGGCCTGCTTGAGGCTGCTGGCCTTCACCGTGCCCAGGAACCCGGAGCGCAGCCCGGCGATCGCGAGCAGCGCGAAGAAGACGGCGAACAGGAGGCCGATCCGGCGGTCGGTCAGGCCCACGGCGTCAGCCCCCGGCGGCGGCGCCCCCGCCGGCGGCCCCCCCGGGCGCCGGGCCCGCGGCGGCGGCG
>JADGIB010000148.1 GCA_019683665.1 Solirubrobacteraceae bacterium | reverse complement strand
GGGCGGCGGCGCCGGGCCCGGCGGGCGGGCGGCCGTCGGGCGCCCACGCGGCGGCCGCGTCCAGCCAGCCGTAGACCGGGGCCAGGCGCGCCTCGTAGTCGGCGGGGTCGGCGCCCGGCGGCAGCGGGCCGAGCTGGCGCACGCTCACCCCGGCGGCCAGCCGCTCGAACGTCGGCACGGTCGTGTGCAGGTCGAGGTAGTGGCCGTGCGTGGCGTAGACGTCGTCGCGCAGCCACACGCCCGGGTAGGCGACCGTCGTCGGGGCGCCGAGCCGCTGCGCGAGCCCCTCGGCGATCCACGACGCGTCGGCCGGGGCGATGCGCCGCTCGAGCCCGAGCCGCGGCGGCCGCTCGCGCGCCCGCCGCTCCAGCCAGGCGCCGACGAGCGCGTGGTCGTGGTTGCCGGGCACGACGACGACCTCGTCGACCGCGGCGCCCAGGCGCTGGAGGACCGGCGCGGCCGCGTCGAGCGCCTCGCCGGCCGGCCCGTGGCGCAGCTCGAGGACGTCGCCGAGCAGGACGAGGCGCCCCACGCCGTCGAGCGCGGCGACGAGCGCGTCGAGCGCGGCCGGGTCGTGGCACAGCACGTCGGCGCGGGTGCGCCCGCCGAGGTGCAGGTCGGAGACGACGAGCGTCGTCACGACGCCTGCACCGCCGCGATCGCGGTCCGCCGCCGGGCGCCGACCCCGGCGGCCAGGGCGCCGAGGGCCACGACGAGGAGGAACGGCGCGTGCGGGCTCGCCTCCGCGACCGCGCCCCCGAGCGCCGACCCGGCGGCGACGCCGGCCGAGATCGCGCACGTCGCCCACGTGAACGCCTCGGTCACCGTCCCGCGCGGCGCGGCCTCGCCGAGCGTGACGAAGACGGCGTTCAGCGCCGGCGCGATCGTCAGGCCCGCGGCCGGCAGCAGCGGCGCGAGCAGCAGCGGCGCCGTCGTCGCCGCCAGGAGCGCGTGGACGGCAGCGAGCGCGGCGATCCGCCGCACGAGCGTGCGCGAGCGGTCGGCCGGCGGCGGGCGGCGGGCGACGAGCAGCGCGCCGACCATCGACCCGAGGCCCCACAGGCCGAGCAGCGGGCCGGCCCAGCCGCGGTGGCCGTCGGCGGTCGCCGCCGCGGCGATCCCGACCTCGACCGCGCCGAGCCCGGCCCCGAGCAGGAGCAGCACGACGAGCAGGACGCGGACGACGGGGGCGGCGAGCGGCCCGGCGAGCCCTCCCTCGCAGGGCTGCGCGCGCCAGGCGCGCACCGCCGGCTGGACGACGTAGCCGACGGTCCCGGCCACGAGCGCGGCGGCGCAGACGGCGAACGCCGCCCGCGTCGACCAGGCGCCGAGGCCGCCGGCGACCGCGACCGGGCCGACGACGAACAGCGCCTCGACGACGGCCGAGTCGAGCGCGAACGCCGCGTGCCGCTGCGCCGGGTCGGGCAGCTCCGTCCACAGCGCCCGCAGCGTCGAGCCCAGCGGCGGCATCCCGACCCCGATCGGCACGGCGAGCGCGACCGCGGCCTCGGCCGGCGCGCCCGGCGGCGTCGCCGCCAGCGCCAGGCAGGCCGACGCGCCGAGCGCCGCGCACGGGACGAGCACGGCGGCCGGCCCGTGGCGGTCGATGAGCCGGCCCAGCAGCGGCGCCCCGACGGCCAGGCCGGCCGCGTAGGCGCCGGCGGCGAGGCCGGCGACGGCGATCCGCCCGCTGAGCGCCTCGACGTGGAGGATGAGCAGCAGGCCCATCGCGGTCATGGGCAGCCGGCCGACGATCGACGCGGCGAAGGGCCCGGCGACCCCGGGCAGCCTGAGGAGCTCGCGCAACGGCATCAGACGACAGCGGTCGGGACGGGCGCCCCGCCCGCGGCATTGTCGCGCAGCGCGCGCCGGTCAGTGCGTGGTGAGCGGCCGCACGCGGTGGCCGTCGGCGGCGGCGCGCACGTCCTCGAGCTTCGCGCCGGCGCGGGCCAGCAGCTCGTCGGGCGTGCGCCCGTCGTCGGGGTAGACGGCGATCCCAATCGCGGCGTTCAGCTGGCCGACCTCGTCGCGCAGGTACCGGGCCGTCGCCTCCACGATGCGGCGGGCGAGCGCGGCGGCCCCGGACGCGTCGGTGTCGGCGACGATCGCGAGATGGTCGGCCGCGGGGCGGGCGACGAGGTCCTCGCCGCGCAGCTGGGCGGCGATCCGCTCGCCGATCGCCCGGACCTCCGCGGGGCCGGCGCCGGACAGGTCCATCGTCAGCAGCGCGAAGCGCGCCGGGTCGGCGGCGACCGAGGCGGCCAGCCGCTCGTGGAGGCGCAGGACGTCGCCGGCGACCTCGCGGCGGCGGGCCGACTCCTCGCGCAGCTCGACGAGCGCGCGGCTCGCGGCGGCGACGAGCAGGACGGCGACCGCGACGACGACCGCGGTCTCGTGCGCGCCGGCGGCGCGGCCCGGGGCCAGGAACGCGGCGGCGAGCTGGCCGGCGGCCAGCAGCGCGGCCTGGCCGGCGACGAGCGCGCGCGACGCCCCGACGACGCCGGCGACCGCGGCCAGCAGGAGCGCGAACGTCCAGGCGGCGACGACGCCCCGGTCGAAGGCGACCGCCGCCGCGCACGCCTGCAGCGAGGCGGCGGCGAGGACGACCTGCAGCGACCGGTCGCGCTCGACGATCCAGTCCCGCAGCGCCCACAGCAGCCCGCTGGCGGCCCCGACGGCGGCCAGCAGCGCCGCGTTGCGGGTGATCGTGCCCCCCTGCACGGCGGCGCTCAGGAGCGTGAGCGCCCAGCCGCCGGCGATGGCCGCGCACGTGAGGCGCGCCAGGCGACGGCGTCGGATGTCGGCCGACGTCTCCCGCGTCGCGACCCCCGGGCTGACGAGCTTCATAGTGCCCCGATCTTCGGCCGGGAGCAGGGGAACTTGAGCGCTGGGACGCCCGGGCGGGGGTGCTCAGGCGGCCGACGCCGCGAGCGCCTGGCGGATCGTCTTGGGGAGCATGAAGCGGACGTCCTCCTGGACGACCTGGAACTCCGAGACGTCCTCGACGCCGCGCTCGCGGAAGAACGCGACCAGGCGCTGGACGAGCTCCTCGGGGGCGCTCGCGCCCGACGAGATGCCGACGACGCGCTTGCCCTCCAGCCACTCCTCGCGCACCTGGGTCTCGTTGTCGATCAGGTGCGACTCGGCGCCGAAGTCGCGGGCGACCTCGACGAGCCGCTGCGAGTTCGACGAGTTCTGCGACCCGATGACGAGGACGAGGTCACACTCGCGGGCCATCTGCTTGACCGCCGCCTGGCGGTTCGTCGTCGCGTAGCAGATGTCGTCGGTGCGCGGCCCGACGATGTTCGGGAAGCGCTCGCGCAGGCGGGCGATGATCGCCCGGGTCTCGTCGACCGACAGCGTCGTCTGCGAGATGTAGGCGACCTTGTCGGGGTCCTCGATCTCGAGGCGGTCGACGTCCTCCTCGGTCTCGACGAGGACGATGTGGTCGGGCGCCTCGCCCATCGTGCCCTCGACCTCCTCGTGGCCGTCGTGGCCGATGAGGACGATCGTGTAGCCCTCGGCGGCGAACTTGATCGCCTCGCGGTGGACCTTCGTCACCAGCGGGCAGGTCGCGTCGATCGTCTGCAGCGAGCGGGCGGCCGCGTTGGCGTGGACGGCCGGCGACACGCCGTGGGCGGAGAAGACGACGGTCGCGCCCTCGGGCACCTCGTTCTCGGAGTCCACGAAGATCGCGCCCTTCTCGCGCAGCGTCGCCACGACGTGCTTGTTGTGGACGATCTCCTTGCGGACGTAGACCGGGGCGCCGTAGAGCTCGAGCGCCCGCTCGACCGTCTGCACGGCGCGGTCGACGCCGGCGCAGTAGCCGCGCGGGGAGGCGAGCAGGAGGCGCTGGACCATGCGACCCAGCTTAGAGGCTCCCGCGCAGCCCGCCCGGCCGGCGCAGCTCGCGGACGAGCTCGAGCACGGTCTCCCCGACCGCGTCGAGGCTGCGGACCGAGAGCCGGTCGAGCGTGTCGCACGTCCGGTGCCAGCACGGGTAGTCGAAGTCGATGAGGTCGATGGCCGGGATCCCGCGCCGGGCGAACGGGGTGTGGTCGTCGACGATCTCCGAGCGGGTCGCGTCGGGGAAGACCGCCTGGGTGCCGACGCGGCGGGCGGCGGCGCGCAGGCGCGCCCACAGCGCCGGGTCCGAGCCCGCCTCGCGCTCGATCCGCAGGCCCTTCTGGGCGATGAAGTCGAGGACGATGACGGTCTCGGGGTCCATCGTCGCCGCCGCGGCCCTGCTCCCGCGCAGCGCGACGTCGTAGAACGCGCCGCGCAGCGGGAGCTCGGGCGCCTCCTCCCCGTCGGTGAGCAGGAACGCGATCG
Organism: Solirubrobacteraceae bacterium; assembly: GCA_019683665.1. Taxonomy (GTDB): domain Bacteria; phylum Actinomycetota; class Thermoleophilia; order Solirubrobacterales; family Solirubrobacteraceae; genus Capillimicrobium. The sequence continues at coordinate 4,258 of JADGIB010000148.1, read as the reverse complement.
CGCGGTCGGTCGGGTGCTGCGTGCGGGCCAGCGCCCGCGCCAGCTCGATGACCGCCCCGACGCCGGCGGCGCTGTCGTTCGCGCCGACGTGGCCGGGCACGGGCGCGGTGTCGTAGTGGGCGACGAGCAGGATCGGCCGCCCCCGCCCGGGCAGCGAGCCGACGACGTTGCGCAGGCCGGGATGCTCGGGGCCGAGGTCGACGAAGCGGCCGTCCGGCAGCGCCCGCACGAGCATCTCCCCCGCCCGCCGGGCCGCCGCCGAGCCCGCCGGCCGCGGGCCGAGCGCGACCTGCCGGCGGGCCCAGCGCATCGCCGCCGCCCCGTCGAAGCGGTCGACGCGCGCGCGGGGCGCGTCGGCGGCGGCCGACGCGTCGTCGGAGCGCAGCAGCGCGAAGTCGGTCGCGACCTGCCAGACGAGCAGGCCGGCCGCGACGAGCTGGAGGCCGACGGCCACGAGCAGGAGCCGGGGCATCGCCGGGAGGAGGCGGCGCATGTCCGGGTTGAGCGTAGTCGCGGCGGGGCAACGGTGGCCCATGCGAGTCGCCGTCGTGGGAGCCACCGGGAACGTCGGCAGCGCGCTCGTGCGCGCGCTGGCCGGCGACGGGCGCGTGGACGAGATCGTCGGGATCGCCCGGCGCGCGCCCGAGCTGCAGGTGCCGAAGACCGTCTGGCGGACGGCGGACATCGGCGCCGACGACCTCGCGCCGGTCCTCGCCGGCGCCGACGCGGTCGTCCACCTCGCCTGGCTGATCCAGCCGTCGCGCGACGAGCGGGTCACCCACGCCGTGAACGTCCAGGGGTCGGCGCGGGTGTTCGCCGCGGCCGTCGCCGCCGGGGCCCGGACGATCGTGTACGCGTCGTCGGTCGGCGCCTACTCCCCCGGGCCGAAGGACCGGGCCGTCGACGAGACGTGGCCGACCGAGGGGATCGGCACCTCGTTCTACGCGCGCCACAAGGCGGCGGTCGAGCGGATCCTCGACGGCGTCGAGGCCGCCCACCCGGGCGTCCGCGTCGTGCGGCTGCGGCCGGGGCTGATCTTCCAGCGCGAGGCGGCGGCCGAGGTCCGCCGGCTGTTCGCCGGGCCGCTGCTGCCGACGCCGCTGCTGCGCCGCGGCCTGATCCCGCTCGTCCCGCGCCACCCCCGCCTGCGCTTCCAGGCCGTCCACGCCCACGACGTCGCGCAGGCCTACCGGCTCGCGCTGCTCGACGAGCGGGCGCGCGGCGCCTACAACGTCGCCGCCGACCCGGTCCTCGACGGCGAGGCGCTCGCCCGGCTGCTCGGCGCCCGCGCCGTCCCGGTCCCCGGCCGGCTGCTGCGCGCCGCCGCCGACCTCTCCTGGCGCGCGCACCTGCAGCCGACCCCGGCCGGGTGGGTCGACCTCGGGCTCGGCGTCCCGGTCATGGACACGGCCCGCGCCCGCGACGAGCTCGGCTGGGCGCCGAGCCGCTCCGCCGAGGCGGCGTTCCTCGAGCTCCTCGACGGGATGCGCGAGGGCGCCGGCCTGGCGACGCCGCCGCTGGACCCGCGCGCCGGCGGCCCGGCCCGCGCCGGCGAGCTCGCCACGGGGGTCGGGACCCGCACCCCGTAGCGCGGGCGCCGTGTAGGCTCGCGCCGGGAGATGCAACGGCACGGAGATCGTCTCAGCGCGGTCGACGCCTCCTTCCTCGCCCAGGAAGGACCGTCGTCACACATGCACATCGGCGCGGTGACGGTCTTCGAGGGCCCGCCACCCCCGTTCGACGCGCTGGCGGACCTCCTGCGCAGCCGCCTGCATCTCGTGCCGCGCTACCGCCAGCGGCTCGCGTCGCTGCCGCTCGGCGCCGGCCGGCCGCTGTGGGTCGACGACCCCGACTTCGACCTCGAGTACCACCTGCGCCAGACCGCGCTGCCCCCGCCCGGCTCCCGCGAGCAGCTCCTGAACCTCACCTCGCGGGTCTTCTCCCAGCAGCTCGACCGCAGCCGGCCGCTGTGGGAGATGTGGGTCGTCGAGGGGCTCGACGACGGCCGCTGGGCGCTGATCTCCAAGACCCACCACGCGCTCATCGACGGCATCAGCGGCGTCGACCTCGCCACCGTCCTCTTCGACCTCGACCGGGAGCCGCGCGTCGTCGAGCACCCGGGCGTCCCGTGGCGGCCGCACCGCCCGCCGTCGGGCGTCGAGCTGCTGGCCGGCGGGGTGCGCGGGCTCGTGCGCGCCGGGCTGCGCCTGTCGGAGCGCGCGGTGCGGGCCGCCGCCCACCCGGAGCGGACGCTGCACGCCGGGGTGGCGGCGCTGGAGGGCGTCGGCGAGATCGCCTGGGCGGCGCTGAACCCGGCGCCGGCGACCCCGCTGAACGTCGAGATCGGCCCGCACCGGCGGTTCGCCGGCGTCGCGAACCGGCTCGACGACTTCAAGCTCATCAAGTCGACGTTCGGGACGACCGTCAACGACGTCGTCCTCGCCGTCGTCACCGGCGCGCTGCGTGGCTGGCTGCGCTCGCGCGGGGTGCGCACCGAGGGCCTGGAGCTGCGCGCGCTCGTGCCGGTCTCGACCCGGGCGCCCGACGAGCACGGCCGGCTCGGCAACCGCCTCGCGGTCGTCCGCGGGCCGCTGCCGGTCTACATCGCCGACCCGGTCGCCCGGCTGCAGGCGGTCAAGCAGGCGATGGACGGGCTGAAGGAGTCCAAGCAGGCGCTCGGCGCCGAGACGCTCGCCGGCGTGCAGGAGTTCGCGCCGCCGACGATCCTCGCCCAAGCGTCGCGGATCAACTTCTCCACGCGCCTGTTCAACCTCATCGTCACGAACGTCCCCGGCCCGCAGATCCCGCTCTACGTGTGCGGGCGCGAGCTGCAGGACGTCTTCCCGGTCGCGTTCCTGCCCCAGCGCCACGCGCTCGCGGTCGCGATCATGTCCTACAACGGCTCGATCAACTTCGGGCTGCTGGGCGACTACGACGCGCTGCCCGACGTCGACGTCATCGCCGCCGGGGTCGAGCTCGAGGTCGACGCGCTCGTGCGCCGCGCCCGCGAGCGGCGCGAGCGCGAGGCCGCCGACCCGTCGGAGCCCGCCCCCGCCCCGGCCTGATCAGGGCGCGCGGACGGCGGCGTCGGGCGCGGCGGGCGCCGTCTCGACGTTGCCGGCGCGGTCGACGGCGCGCGAGTGGAACGCGTAGCGGTGGCCGGGCGCGACCCGGACGCGGACGGCCCGGCGCGTCGTCGTCGCCACGAGCCGGGGCCGGCCGCCGTCGCGCGCGGCGTAGACGCGGACCTCGCGCACGCCGCTGGCGCGCACGCCCGGCGGCGCCGGGTCGGCCGCCTCGACGCGCAGCAGCAGCGTGCCGCCGGTCGCGGTCGCCGGCGCCCGCAGCGTCGACTCGGGCGGGCGGCGGTCGACGCGGGCGGCGAGCCGCACCGCCGCCTCCGCGTCGACGATGCCCCAGCCGAGCGCGTCGGTCCAGCCGGCCCCGGGCTCGCGCTGGGCGCTGCGCTTGAGGATCCGCAGGACGTCGCCGGGCCCGAGGTCGGGGTTGAGGTCGCGGACGAGCGCGGCGGCGCCGGCGACGATCGGGGTCGCCATCGACGTCCCCTCCAGGAACGCGAAGCGGGCGTCGCCGGCGAGCTCGGACCGGCAATCGCACGGGCGCATCCCGGGGCCGCCGACCTCGACGAGCGGCCGCGCCGCCGCCGGCGGGAACGCGCCGAGGATGCCGTTGGCGCCCGGCCGCTCGAACGCGCCGTAGGCGGCGATCGAGATCTGCGACCCGTCGCCGGCGAAGCGGGCCTTGCCGCCGCCGAACGCGGCCGCGGTCACCGTCAGCCCCTTGCCGGCGCGCAGGCGGGGGCCGGTGCCGGTCGGCTGGAGGATGTTCGCCGGGTCGCCCTGCTCGGTCGTCGGCCGGTTCGAGGCGGCGGCGATGAGGACGACCCCGCGGGCGTAGCCGTAGTCGATCGCGTCGACCATCGCCTGGGGCGGGTGGGCGCGGTCGTCGGTGCCGAGCGCCAGGACGATGACGCCGGCGCCGCGGTCGGTGGCGTCGACGACGGCGCGCACGACGCTCTCGTCGCTGAGGTCGGACTTCTCGACGATGAGCCCGCACCGGAGGCCGGCGCCGGCGATGCCGAAGCCGTTGCCGGGCTGCGCGCAGGCGAGCGAGGCGACGTGGGTGCCGTGGCCGCTCTCGTCGACGCCGGCGCCGGCGTGGGCGGGGTCGCGGTCGAGGTCGTTCAGCGCGCGCAGCTTCGGGGCGAGGTCGGGGTGGGTGGCGTCGACGCCCGGGG
>JADGIB010000147.1 GCA_019683665.1 Solirubrobacteraceae bacterium | reverse complement strand
AGGCTTACCTCTCCGCCAGCCAGGGGGCCGCCGCCGCGGGCGGCGGCGCCCCCGGCGGGGGGGCCGGGCGCCGGGCCGCCGCCTCAGCCCCGCCCCGACAGCGCCGTCGCCAGCGCGTCGTCGGGCTCCCCGGCGACGAGGTGGCCGAGGATCCGCTCCTCGTACTGCACCTCGATGCGGACGCGCAGGCGGCCCGACAGCTCGCCGACGTGGCGCAGGAGCGCCCGGGCGAGCCCGTCGGCCAGCGTCTCGACCCGCGCGTAGGTCCCGACGGTCCGCGGTAGGCCGCCGTCGGGGTCGTCGAAGAACCCGGCCCCCGGCAGCCCCCGCGCGAGCTCGCGCAGCGCGTCGGCGTGCTCGTCGCGGGCCGGGTCGGCCACGAAGGCGACGAGGTAGGCCATCAGCCCACCGCCGTCCTGGTCTCGTGCGGGAGCGCCTCGCGCATCGTCGGCGGCGAGCGTAGCCGCGTGCCGCGGCGCGGGCGGGCTGGTACGGTGGTCGGCGGCCCGGCGACGGGCCATCGCATGCGTGACGCTCGCTGACATCCGCCACGACCGACCGGCCCGGCGCCCGGGCCGCTCGCGGATGTCCCCTCGTCCGACCGTCCCGCGTCCGCCAAGGAGCTCCGCATGCCGTCGACCCTGCTCGACGCCCGACAGATCACCCGCCACCACGGCGAGCGCCGCGTCCTCGACGCCGTCGACCTGCGCGTCGACGCCGGCGGGCGCATCGCGCTGACCGGCCCCAACGGCGCCGGCAAGACGACCCTGCTGCGCATCCTCGCCGGCGAGGAGCGCCCCGACGCCGGCGAGGTCCGGCGCCTCGGCACCGTCGGCCACCTCCCGCAGGCCGCCGCCGGGCCGCACCCGGAGGCGACCGCGCGCGAGGCGATCCTCGACCGCGCCGGCGTCACCGCCGCCGCCCGCGAGCTCGACCGCTGGGCGGCCGCGCTGGCCGGCGGGGACCGGTCCGCCGCGGGCGCGCAGGCCGGGGGGGTGGTGCGCGCGCGGGCGCGGGGGGGCGCCGACGCCGGCGCCCGCCTCGGCGCGGCCGCCGCCGGCGCCGGCCTCGACCCCGAGCTGCTGGACCGGCCGCTGCGCACCCTCTCGGGCGGGCAGGCGGCCCGGGTCGGCCTCGCCGCGCTGCGCGTCGCCCGCTTCGACGTGCTCCTCCTCGACGAGCCGACAAACCACCTCGACGACGACGGCCTCGAGCGGCTCGCCGCGCTCCTCGACGCGCGGCCCGGCGGCGTGGTGCTCGTCTCCCACGACCGCGACCTGCTGGCCCGGGTCGCCACCGAGGTCGTCGCGCTCGACCGCCACAGCGGCCGGGCCACCCGCCACGGCGGCGGCTGGGAGAGCTGGGAGCGCGAGCGCGACGCCGAGCGCGAGCGGATCCTGGCCGAGCGCGAGGACGCCCTCGCCCGCCGCGCCCGGCTGCTGGCCGCCGAGCGCGAGACCCGCCGCCGCGCCGCCGCCAGCCGGCGGGCGATCCGCGCCGGCGCCCCCCACAACGACAAGTTCGCGCGCGAGTGGGTGACCGCGCGCGCCGACGGGATGGCGGCCCGCGCCCGGCGGATGGGCGCCCGGGCCGAGCGCATCGCCGTCCCCGACAAGCCGTTCGAGCCGCCGCGGCTGCGCCTGCGCCTCACCGCCGGCGAGCGGCGCCGCCCCTGGGAGGTCGCGCTCGCGGGCGCCGTCGCCCGCCGCGGGGCCTGGACGCTCGGCCCGCTCGACCTCGAGGTCGCCCACGGCGACCGGGTCCTGCTGCGCGGGCCCAACGGGTCGGGGAAGTCGACGCTCCTGGGCCTGCTCGCCGGCGACGTGCCGCTCGCGGCCGGCCGGCGGCGCCTGGCGCCGGGCGCGGTCGTCGCCCGGCTGGGCCAGGCGCGCGACGCGCTGGACGCGCCCGCGCCGCTCGTCGCCGTCGTCCGCGACGCGACCGGGCTGGGCGAGCGCGACGCCCGCACCGTCCTCGCCGGGTTCGGCCTCGACGCCGGCGCCGCGTCGCGCCCGGCGGCGACGCTCTCGCCCGGCGAGCGCACCCGGGCCGAGCTGGCGGTGGCCGGCGCGCGGCGGGCGACCGTCCTGCTGCTCGACGAGCCGACGAACCACCTCGACGTCGAGTCGCTCGAGGCGCTGGAGGCGGCGCTGGCCGACTGGCCGGGCGCGCTCGTCGTCGCCACCCACGACCGCCGCCTGGCCGCCGGGCTGCGCCTCACCCGCGAGGTCGCGCTGTGAGGCGCGCCGCCGTCAGCCCAGCAGGAGCGCGTCGAACAGGCGCATCGCCCGCGCGCGCACGTCGCCGGCCAGCAGCCGCTCGGTCTCCTCGCGCAGGCCCTCCGGCACGCGGGCGGTCTCGCGGAAGGCGTCGATCCAGCACTCGACGATCGCGACGTCGACCTCCGGGTGGAACTGGAGGCCGACGTGCGGCCCCAGGCGCCAGGCCTGGACCCCGACCTCGTTGCGGGCCAGCACCTCGGCGTCGGGCGGGGGCAGGATCTCGTCGCGGTGCCACTCCAGCCACGGGCCGTCGTCGATGAGGTCGGGCACGCGGGTGCCGATCCGGCACCAGCCGATCTCGGGCCGGGCGGCGCGGCGCACCCCGCCGCCCAGCGCCCGGGCCAGCGACTGGCCGCCGAAGCAGATGCCGAGGACCGGCACCCCGGCGTCGGCGGCCGCCGTCAGCGCCCGCTGCTCGGTCGCCTGCCAGGCGACCGCGTCGTCGTCGGCCGACGCCTCGGAGCCGAGCGAGATCAGCCGGTCGTGGTCCTGCAGCGACGTCGGCGGCCGCTCGCCGAGGTCGAGGCGCACGACGTCGAGCGTCCAGCCGCGCGCCGCGGCCCACTCCGCGAGCAGGCCGGGCGGCGCGTCGGCGTCGTGCTGGAGGATCAGCGCCCGCAAGCTCGCGCTAGGACTGCTCGGCGTCGGGATGCGCGGCGGACCCCCGCGCGATCCTGCGCAGGTCCATCGCCTTCTCGTACGTGTCCTCGTCGACGCCGTGCTCGAGCGCGACCTCGCGCAGGTGGCGGCCGGTCTCGGCGGCGGTCTTGACGATGTGGCCGGCCTTGTCGTAGCCGATGTGCGGGTTCAGCGCGGTCGCGGCCGCGAGCGTCGACTCGGCCGAGCGCCGGCAGCCCTCCTCGTTGGCCTCGATGCCGGAGACGCACTTGTCGGCGAACAGCCGGCACGTGGTCGACAGCAGGTGGATCGACCCGAGCAGGTTGCGGGCGATGAGCGGGATGCGCACGTTCAGCTCGAACTGGCCCTGCATGCCGCCGATCGTGATCGCGGTGTCGTTGCCGATCACCTGCGCGGCCACCTGCAGCACGACCTCGGGGATGACCGGGTTGACCTTGCCCGGCATGATCGACGAGCCCTTCTGCAGCTCGGGCAGGAACAGCTCGCCGATGCCGGCGCGCGGGCCGGACCCCATGAGCGCGATGTCGTTGGCGATCTTCGTCAGCGAGACGGCGACGACCTTCAGCGCGCCCGACAGCTCGACGAGCGCGTCGCGGTTGCCCTGGGCCTCGAACGGGTCCTCGGGGCCGCGGATGTCGAGGCCGCTCTGCTCGGCCAGCTTCGCGCGCACGAGCGCGGCGAACTTCGGGTGCGTGTTCAGGCCCGTGCCGGTCGCGGTGCCGCCGAGCGGGATCTGCGCGACCTGCGGCAGCGCGTTGCGCACGCGGCGGGCGCCGAGGCGGATCTGGGCGGCGTAGCCGGAGAACTCCTGGCCGAGCGTGACCGGCACCGCGTCCATGAGGTGGGTGCGGCCGGACTTCACGATGTCGTGGAACTCGTCGGCCTTGATCGTGAGCGCGCTCTCGAGGTGCTCGAGCGCGGGCAGCAGGCGGTGCGTCGCCTCGTCGAGGGCGGCCAGGTGGACGGCGCTCGGGAACGTGTCGTTCGACGACTGCCCCATGTTCACGTGGTCGTTGGGGTGCGTCGGGTCGCCGGCGAGGTTGGCGATGACCTCGTTGGCGTTCATGTTCGTCGAGGTGCCCGACCCGGTCTGGAAGACGTCGACCGGGAACTGGTCGTCGAACTCGCCCGCGCCGACCCGGTCGGCGGCGGCCGCGATCCGCTCCGCCAGCTCGGCGTCGAGCTGCCCCAGCTCGGCGTTCGTGCGGGCCGCCGCGGCCTTGATCCGCCCCAGCCAGTGGATCACCGCGGCGGGGACCCGCTCGCCCGACACCGGGAAGTTCTCGATCGCCTTGGACGTCTCGCCGCCCCAAAGCTGCTGCTCGGTCGTGCTCATGGTGCGTCCACGTTACGCGCTTTCAGCCGAGGAACGCGGCCAGCTCGCGGGCGACGCCGACCGGGTCGTCGTAGGCGATGAGGAAGCCGGTCCTGCTGAGGACGCGCAGCTGCCCGTCGGCGAGCAGGTCGAGCGCCTCCTCGGCCGTCTGCAGCGGATGGCCGGCGTCCTCGTCGGCCCACAGCAGCAGCGTCGGGCAGCGCAGCGCGGCCAGCTCGTCGAGCGCCTCGCGGCGGGCGCCGCGCGGCGGCCACACGCGCGCGAACTTCGCCCACGAGCGCGCGAGGTTCGCGTTGCCGCCGGCGTCGGCGACCGCGTGGCGGACGAGGTCGCGCGCGGCCGGGTTGCGCTGCGCGGTCAGCCGCACCCCGGCCTCGGGGCGCATCGCGAGCTTCACCCCGTGGCCGACGAGCCGGTCCAGGAGCGGGACGGCCCCGATCCGCGCCGCCGTCCGCCACGCCCGCCGCGGCGGCGGCGCCCGGTGCAGCGGCGAGGGCATGAGGACGAGCCGGGCGGGCGAGATCAGCCCGCGCGCGGCGGCGCGCAGGGCCAGCTCGGCGCCGAGCTCGTGCCCGGCCACGAGCGGTCGCGGCCCGCACGTGTCGCGGACGAACCCGGCGATCACCTCGGTCATCCACTCGATCGTGTACGGGTGGCGCGGGCGGTCCTCGGAGTCCCCGTGCAGCGGCAGGTCGGGGAGCACCACCCGGTAGCGGACGGCGAGGTCCTCCACGATCGGGACGAACTCGCGGTGCGACAGCGTCGCCGAGTGGAGGATCGCCAGGCCGGGGCCGGTGCCGGCCTCCCGGTAGGCGACGCGGGCGCCGTCCGGGTGGTGGTAGAGGCGCAGCTTCATCGCCGCCGACGATCGTAGACGCGCGCGACCGGGCCGCTCGGCGGCGCCGGTCAGCCGGCCGGCGGCAGCGTCACCGACCCGTCCGGGCCCAGCGTCCAGGCCGGGTTGTGGGCGACCTCCCACACGTAGCCCTCCGGGTCGGCGAACGCGCCCGAGGTGCCGCCCCACGGCTGCGCGGCGGCCGGCCGCACGAGGCGCCCGCCCGCCGCGACCGCGGCGGCGAGGACGGCCTCGACCTCGGCGGGCGAGGCGACGTTGTGGGCCAGCTCGAGGCCGGGGGCGCCGTGGCCGCCGAGCGCGGCCCACAGCGCGAACACGATCGGGCCGGCCTGGAAGAACGCGACCTCGGCGTCGGGGCGGCGCGGGGCGCCCCAGCCGAGGCGCTCGTAGAACGCGCAGGCGCGGTCGAGGTCGCGGACGCCGAGGGTGACGAGGCTGATGCGCGGCTGCATCGCGACAGTCTCCCGCGCCGCCGCGGCCGGCGCCGCGCCCGGTCGCCGGCGCCCGCGGGCCGCCGATCCCTCCCCGAACCTGCGCGTCCGCGTCCCAAACCTGCGCAAAGCCGCGCACGGCCTCGCGCGCCCGGGCGCCCGCCGCGATGAATGCGCCCATGAGCCAGACCGTTCCCACCCGCCGCCTGGGGCTGACCGCCTCGCAGGCCGCGCGCCTCCTCGGGGTCTCGGTGAGCACGATCCGACGCTGGTCCGACAGCGGCGCGCTGCCCGTCTACCGCACCCCCGGCGGCCAGCGCCGCTTCAACCGCGACCAGCTCGAGGCGTTCGTCGCCTCCCTGGAGCGCGGCGACCGCGAGCGGGCGTCGTAGGTGCGCCGCCGCCTCCTGCCCGCGCACGGGATCCTGCGCGGTGCACGCCCGGTTGCGGGCCTTGCGCGAACCTCCCGAAACCTCGACAACTGTGGCGTGAGCGTCGTGCGCACCAACGCCGCGGCCGCCATGCTCGGCGTGAGCCCCAACACCCTGCGCTCGTGGGAGCGCCGGTTCGGCTACCCGCGCCCGCGCCGCACCCAGGGCGGGCACCGGCAGTTCGACCTCGCCGAGATCGAGGCGCTGCGCCAGGCCTTCCAGGAGACGCACAACATCTCGTCGGCGATCTCGATCGCCCGTCAGCGCGGCGCCGGCCCGGCGTCGCCCGAGCGGCTGGCCGACGCGTTCGCCCGCTTCGACGAGCAGCAGGCCGACCGGCTGCTCGAGGAGAGCCTCGCCGTGCGCTCGGTCGAGCGCACGATCGAGGAGGTCCTGCTCGTCGCCGTCGACCGCTGCGCGGCCGACCACCGGCCGCCCGGCCGCTCGCCCGAGCTCGGCTTCGCGTGGCGCTACGCGACCGGCTGGCTGGCCGCCAACCAGCGCGTCGCGCCGCCCGCCCACCGCGCCGACGCGGTCATGCTCTTCGACGCGACCGCGCCGCTCGACGTCGACGCCCTCCGCGTCCAGGCGCTCGAGCTCGCGCTGCGCCGCAGCGGCGTGCGCACGCTGACGCTCAGCGCCGACCTCGACCACGAGCGGATCTCGCGGGCGCTGCGGGCCCTGCGCCCGACCGCGCTCGTGCTCGCGGGCCGCGGCGCCCCGCTGGAGCGGCTCGGGCAGCTCGTCTACGCCGCCCGCCGCCACGCCGCCGGCGTCGAGGTGCTCGACTACTGCGGCGCGCTGCCCGACACGGGCGCCTCGACGGTGCCGAAGCTCGGCACCTCGCCGCTGGCGGCGCGCGACCTCGTCCTCGAGCGGCTCGCCCGCCGCGAGCCGGCGAACCTCGACGACGCGTTCGCGGCGCTGCTGCAGGCGCGCTGAGCGCGCAGGCGCCTCCGAGACAGAGCCGTCCGCCGGGCCGGATACGGTCCGCGCGCGATGAGTCTCGTCCCGGGCGACCCGCTGGCCCACCGCGCGCTCGAGTCGCTGCTGCGCGCCGAGTCGCAGGTCCGCCGCCGCCTGTCGGCCGACCTGGAGCGCGAGGGGCTGTCGGCGACCGGGTTCTCGGTCCTCGTCGTCCTGACCACCGCCGGCGGCGAGCTCGAGCTGCGGACGCTGCGCCACCGCCTGCGCACGTCGAAGGCGAACGCGACCGAGGTCGTCTCGACGCTCGAGGCGCGCGGCCTCGTCGTCCGCCGCCGCCTGCCGCACGACCGCCGCGCCGCCTCGGTCCTGCTCACCCCGGCCGGGCGCGAGGTCGTCGACCGGCTCTTCCCCGAGCACACCCGGCGGGTCGCGGCGACGTTCGCCGTCCTCGACGACCACGAGAAGCGCTCGCTGGCCGAGATCTGCCGCAAGCTGGCGGCGTAGCTCAGAGCACGGCGACGCAGACCGCGGCGAACTGGAGCGCCGCCGCCGCGATCACGAGCGCGTGGAAGACCTCGTGGTAGCCGAAGACGTCCGGGATCGGGTCGGGCCGCCGGGTCGCGTAGACGACCGCGCCGACCGTGTAGAGGACGCCGCCGGCGGCGATGAGCGACGTCGCGACGACGCCGGCGTGCGCGACGAGCTGCGGGAAGGCGATGACCGCCACCCAGCCGAGCGCGACGTAGGCGGCCGCCGCCACGCCCTTCGGCGCGTGGATCCAGACGAGCTTGAGGAGGATGCCGGTGATCGCGCCGGCCCAGACGACGACGAGGATCGCGTCGGCCAGCGGCCCCCGCAGGACGAGCAGCGCGAACGGCGTGTACGTGCCCGCGATGAGCAGGAAGATCATCGCGTGGTCGGCGCGGCGCATCCAGGCGCGCGCGACGGCCGAGCGCCACGGGATCCGGTGGTAGAGCGCGCTGACCCCGAACAGGCCGGCGACCGAGATCGCGTAGACGGTCAGGGCGGCGCGGGCGCGGCCGTCGGGCGCGAGCGCGACGAGGACGATCCCCGCGGCGACGGCGGCGACGAACGCCCAGGCGTGGGTGCGGCCCCGCCAGCGCGGGCGGGCGGCGACGTCGGGGATGACGGGGGTCGCGGTCACGGGAGCAAGCGTACGGTGCATCGGTGCCCAGGTTCTTGCCCGCCCGGCGCGAACGGGACACGCGTGTCGCGCACATCGGCCGCGTTTTTTGTGACACTCATGCCAATGCCCGGCGTCACGCCCGCTCGAGACCAGCCCTGGAAGGACCTCCCGCCGGAGATGGCGGCCGCCCTGCGCCCCGCGCTGCCGGGCCTGGCCGAGGCGATCATCACCGCGATCGCCGAGCAGATCCCCGAGTACAAGCGCCCGATCGAGGGCGCGTTCGGGCGGGGGCTGCGGGTCGGCGTCGTCGACGCGCTCGAGCGCTTCGTCCGCCTCATCGAGGAGCCGGGCTTGCGCGTCGAGGAGTCGCCGGTCTACCGCGCGCTCGGCCGCGGCGAGATGCGCGCCGGGCGCAGCCTCGACGCGCTCCAGGCCGCCTACCGCCTCGGCGCGCGCCTCGCCTGGCGCCACCTCGCCGCCGCCGCCACCGCGGCGCAGCTGCCGCCCGAGACGCTGCCGACGCTGGCCGAGGCGATCTTCGCCTACATCGACGAGCTCGCCGCCCAGTCGGTCGAGGGC
>JADGIB010000146.1 GCA_019683665.1 Solirubrobacteraceae bacterium | reverse complement strand
GGGGTCGTCGTCGCGGGCGCCTCGGCCTCGGGCTGCGGGGCCGGCTCGGCCTCGGCCTGCGGGGCGCGCTCACGCCGCGGCTCGGTGCGCGCGCGCGGACGCGACGGCGCGGCCGGCTCGGCCGCCGGAGCCTGCGTCGAGGCCGACGCGGCGGGGGCGGCGCCGTCGGCAGGCGCGGGGACGACGACCTCGTCGCGGATGACCTCGTGCTTGACGACGACCTGGCGGACGACCTTCACCGGGCCGGTGCGCTCGACCGTGACCGGCGCGTCCGGCTCGGGCGCCGGCCCGGCGCCGGCGAGCAGCGCGACCGGCACGGCGATCGCGGCCATCGCGGCGGCGCCCATCCCGGCGCCGCGGGCGGGGGCGGGCAGGCGCTGCGCGCGGCGGCGCAGCCGGCCGACCGGCAGGCGGCCCCGGACGCGGCCGACGATGCGGTCCTCGATCGGGGTGAAGGCGAGGAGCATGAGCTCGAACCCGAGCGTCGCCAGGACGCTGCGGGCCGCGAGCCACTGCACGCCGTCGGTCGGGTAGTGGCGCGGCCACCAGAAGAGCACGACGCCGGCCATCAGGCCGCCGGCCAGGAGCTTGGAGACGAGGTGCTTGAGGCTCACTCCCCGGAGGTCGGCGGCCCCCCGGGGCGACTTGACCCCGCCCGGCGGCGTGTGTCGAAGGTCACTCAGGCGTGACGTACGCGCCGCTGATGCCGCCGTCGACGAGGAACGTCGAGGCCGTGACGAAGCTCGACTCGTCGCTGGCGAGGAAGAGCGCCGCGTTCGCGATCTCCTCGGGGCGGGCGAAGCGGCCCATCGGCACGTGGACGAGCCGGCGGGCGGCGCGCTCGGGGTCCTTGGCGAACAGCTCGCGCAGCAGCGGGGTGTCGACCGGGCCGGGGCAGAGCGCGTTGACGCGCACGCCGCGGCGGGCGAACTCGACGCCGAGCTCGCGCGAGAGGGCGAGGACGCCGCCCTTGGACGCCGTGTAGGAGATCTGCGACGTCGCCGCGCCCATGACCGCCACGAAGGAGGCGGTGTTGATGACCGAGCCGCCGCCGGACGCCAGCAGGTGGGGGATGCCGTGCCTGCAGCAGAGGAAGATCGAGCGCAGGTTGACGTTCTGGACGCGGTCCCACGCCTCGAGCGTCGTCTCCAGGACCGAGGCGTCGTCCTCGGGGGAGATGCCGGCGTTGTTGAAGAGGACGTCGATGCGGCCGTACGCCTGGACCGTCCTGGCGAACAGGTCGACGACCTGGGCCTCGTCGGTGACGTCGACCTGCAGCGACAGGTCGCCGGGCGCGCCCGCCGCCAGGTCGGCGCCGACGACCGTGGCGCCCTCGCGCCGGAACGCCTCCACGGTCGCGGCGCCGATCCCGCCCGACGCCCCGGTGACGACGCACACCTTGTCCTTGAGCCTCATGCCGCTCCCGTCGCGTAGTAGATGGACTTCACCTCGGAGTAGGCCTCGAGCGCGCGGGGGCCGAGCTCGCGCCCGTACCCGGACCGCTTGACGCCGCCGAACGGCGTGCTCACGCGCACCGACGTGTTCGAGTTGATCGACAGGACGCCGGTGTCGATCGCGCGGGCGACGCGCAGGGCGCGGGCGCCGTCGCGGGTCCAGATCGAGCCCGACAGCCCGTACGTCGTGTCGTTGGCGAGCGCGACCGCCTCCGCCTCGCCGTCGAACGGGATGACGCAGGCGACCGGCCCGAAGATCTCCTCGCGCGCGGCGCGGTCGTCCGGGTCGACCGGGCACAGGACGGCCGGCGCGAACCAGAAGCCGGGGCCGTCGGGCGCGCGGCCGCGGATCGCGACCGGGGCGTCGTCGCCGACGTAGGAGGCGACGCGCTCGCGGTGGGCGGCCGAGATGAGCGGGCCCATCTGCGTCGCCTCGTCGAGCGGGTCGCCGACGCGGACCGCGGCGACCGCGGGCTCGAGCGCGGCGAGGAAGTCGCCGAGGACCGGCCCGCGCGGCGATCGTCGTGCCGACCGCGGTCGAGCCCGTGAAGGCGATCTTCGCGACGCCGGGGTGCTCGACGAGCCGGGCGCCGGCGGTCTCGCCGGGGCCTGCGACGACGTTGACGACGCCGGGCGGCAGGCCGGCCTCGAGCGCGAGCCGCTCGAAGCGCAGCGCGGTGAGCGGGGTCAGCTCGGCGGGCTTGAGCACGAGCGTGTTGCCGGCCGCCAGCGCCGGGCCCATCTTCCAGGCGGCGATCGCCAGCGGGAAGTTCCAGGGGGTGATGAGGCCGACGACGCCGAGCGGCTCGCGGACGGTGAACGCCTGGCCGCCGGCGACCGGGATCGTCTCGCCGTTCGGGCGCTCGGGCGCGCCGGCGTAGTAGCGGAACACGTCGGCGACCATGCCCATCTCGCCGCGGGCGTCGGCGATCGGCTTGCCGGCGTTGCGGGCCTCCAGCCGCGCGAGCTCCTCGCGGTGCTCGTCGACGAGGTCGGCGATGCGCCGCAGGAGGCGGGCGCGGTCGGCGGGGGCGACGGCCCGCCAGGCGGGGAAGGCCCGCCGCGCGGCGTCGACGGCGGCGTCGATCGCCTCGGGGCCGCCGCTGGGGACCTCCTCGATGAGCTGCTCGGTCGCGGGCTCGATCACCCGCAGCGTCTCGGTCATGGCACCCGCCTGCGGTCCGGCCGCCGGCCTGCGCTCCGGCGGAAGCTCAAAGGTATTGATACTGATCCTTATGGCGCGGCAGGGTACGGGACCGGCTGGGCCGGCGCAAGCTCAGACCGGCAGCAGGCCGGCGAGGACGTGCTCGGTGCCGCGCAGGTGCTCGCTCATGACGCGCACGGCGGCCTCGCCGTCGCGGGCGCGCAGCGCGTCGACGAGCCGGCGGTGCTGGGCGTTGGACCAGTCGAGCACCTCGGGCGGGTGGGGGATGTAGGAGATGAGGTCGGTCATCCGGCCCTGCGCCTCGGTCGTGGCCGCGACGAGCCGCGGGCTGCGCGTCGCCTCGGCCAGGACGACGTGGAAGCGGACGTCCGCCTGCCGGTAGGCGGGGAAGTCCTCCAGCAGCCCGTCGAGCTCGTCGACGATCGCCGCGAGCGCCGCGACGTCGGCGGGCTCGGCGCGCTGCGCGGCGAGGGCGGCGACCCCGAGCTCGACGGCCAGGCGCCAGTCGCACACCTCGCGCCAGCCGGCGAGCGCCTCCGGCGACGGCGGCTGCGCCGGCGGGGGCGGGTCGGCGACGAACGTCCCGCCGCCGCGCCCGCGCGTCGCGCGCAGGTGGCCGCTCTGGGCGAGCGCGGTGAGCGCCTGGCGCAGCGTCGAGCGGGCGATCCCGAGCATCGCGCACAGCTCGCGCTCGGGCGGCAGCCGCGTGCCCGGGGCCAGGAGCCCGAGCTTGATCGCGGTGCCGAGCCGCTCGACGGTCTCCTCGAAGGCCGTCTGCGAGCGGACCGGGGCGAAGATCGCGTCCTCGGCGGCGTCGGTCACAGCCGCTCGAATCCTCGCACGCGCTCCCAGTCGGTCACGGCCGCGTCGTAGGCGTCGATCTCGACCCGGGCGGCGTTGAGGTAGTGCTCGACGACCTCGTCGCCGAACGCCTCGCGGGCGACCGCGCTGCGCGCGAACAGGTCGCGGGCCTCGCGCAGCGTCGTCGGCACGCGCGGCCGGTCCGACCGGTAGGCGTCGCCCTCGAGCGGCGGCTCGAGCGCGAGGCCGGCGTCGACGCCGTGCAGGCCGGCGGCGATGATCGCGCTCAGCGCGAGGTACGGGTTGAGGTCGGCGCCGCCGACGCGGTTCTCGAAGCGCAGCGACGGCCCGTGGCCGACGACGCGCAGCGCGCACGTGCGGTTGTCGTGCCCCCAGGCGACCGCGGTCGGGGCGAAGGACCCGTCGTAGCTGTCGCGGAAGACGATGAACTCGAGCTCGGTGCCCGCGTGGGCGGTCCAGCCGCGCTCGGCCAGGCGCTCGAGCTGGCGGCGCAGGATCTGGCGGGGCGAGGCGGCGACCGGGCTGCCGTCGTGCCAGACGACGTCGGCCAGGCACATCGCCGTCCCCTCGTGCCACGGCACCGGGCGCAGCGTCGACAGGTCGGGGCGCACGACGAAGTCGCCGTAGCCGCGCTCCCAGGAGGCCATCGCGTAGCCGTCGACCGTCGCCATGTCGACGTCGACGGCGAGGAGGTAGGTGCAGCCCTCGGCGCCGTGCTCGACGACCTCGTCGAGGAAGTGGCGGGCGTGCAGGCGCTTGCCCTGCAGGCGCCCCTGCATGTCGGTGATCGCCAGCAGCACGGTGTCGACGGCGCCGGCCTCGACCGCGGCCCGCAGCTCCTGCAGCTCCATGCGCGAGAAAGGTAGTGAGATCGAACCTTTTCGTCCAGTCGCGGTTCGCCGCAGCGCCCGAGCGGGTACCGGGGCCGTCATGACCCCAGATCCCGACGACGTCGGCGCCGAGGGCGGCGACAACGCGAACGCCGACACCCCGCCGCCGCTGCCGTCCGAGGACGACGACACGCCGCTGGGCGACACCGACCAGCACAGCGACGCCCCGCCCGGCGAGCACGACCGCCCGCGCGACGTGCCCTAGGCCCGGGGGTGGTCGACCTATGTCTCGCCATACGAGCGCGAAGTCGATCACCCCCGGCTGACCGGGACGTGACGCGCGGTCAGGCGTAGCGGGCGCCGACCGCGGGCGGGAGGGCGTCGAGGGCCCGGAGGTCGTTCTCGCTGAGCGCGAGGCCGGCGGCGGCGACGTTCTCCTCGAGGTAGGCGATGCGGCGCGTGCCCGGGATCGGGACGACCTGCTCGCCGCGCGAGAGCACCCAGGCGAGGGCGACCTGCGCCGGCGTCGCGCCGTGGCCGGCCGCGATCGCGGCGACGCGGTCGACGATCGCCTGGTTGGCCGCGCGCGCCTCCGGGGTGAAGCGCGGGTTGTGGGCGCGGAAGTCGCCGGGCGAGTACGTCGCGCCGGTCTGGGCGCCGGTGAGGAACCCGCGGCCGAGCGGGGCGAACGGGACGAACGCGACGTCGTTGGCCTCGCACCACGGCAGGACGTCGTCGAGCGGGTCGCGCGTCCACAGCGACAGCTCGCTCTGGACGGCGGCGACCGGGTGGACCGCGTGGGCGCGGGCGAGCTCGTCGACCGTCGCCTCCGACATCGCGATCGCCCGCGCCCGGCCGGCGGCGACGTGCTCGGCCATCGCGCCCCACGTCTCCTCGACCGGGACGTCCGGGTCGACCCGGTGCAGGTAGCACAGGTCGACGTGGTCGGTCCCCAGCCGCCGCAGCGACGCCTCGAGCGCCGCCCGCACGTGCTCGGGCCGCCCGTTGCGGCGCATCGCGAACGGCTGCCCGGGCGCAGGACGCTCGGCGACCAGCCCGCACTTCGTCGCGAGCACGACCTCGTCGCGGCGGCCGGCCAGCGCGCGCCCCACGAGCTCCTCGTTCGTGAACGGCCCGTAGACGTCGGCGGTGTCGATGAGCGTCACGCCGAGCTCGAGCGCCCGGTGGATGACCGCGATCGAGCGGTCGTCGTCGCGGTCCTCGGGGGCGTAGGCCCAGCTCATGCCCATGCAGCCGAGGCCGATGGCGCCGACGCGGATGTCGCTGTTGCCGAGGCGGCGGACGGGGAGCGCGCTGGTCATGCCCCTAAGCCTGACGGGTCGGCTGGATGAGCAGGTCGCCCAGATGGACGTGGGCCGGCCGGGCGGCGACGTCGGCGATCGCCGCCGCGACGTCGTCGGCGACGAGCGGGCCGATCGTCTCCCGCCAGGCGGCCAGCGCCTCGCGCTCGCCGTCGTGGCCGATGTGGTCGGCCAGCTCGGGGTCGATCAGGCCGGGCTCGACGTTCGTCACCCGCACCCCGCGCGCGCCGAGCTCGGCCCGCAGCCCGGCGGCCAGGTGCGTCACCGCCGCCTTCGTCGCGCAGTAGACCGCGTAGCCGGTGAACGTCGTGCGCGCCGCCAGCGACGAGACGACGACGAGGTCGGCCGGGCGGTCGGCGTCGGCGGCGGCCAGGACGCCGGGCAGGAACGCGCGCAGCGTGTCGAGGACGCCCATGACGTTGAGGTCGACCATCCGCCGCCACTCGTCGCGGCGGCCCTCCTCGAACGGCGCGGGCAGCATCACCCCGGCGTTGGCGACGACGAGGTCGGCGGGCCCGAGGCGCCCGGCGACCGTCGCGGCGGCCGCGTCGAGCGCGTCCGGGTCGGTCGCGTCGGCGGCGACGGGAAGCGCGCGGTCCCCGAGCTCGGCGGCGAGCGCCTCGAGGCGGTCGGCGCGGCGGGCGAGCAGCGCGACGGCGGCCCCGCGGGCGGCGAGCCGGCGGGCGGTGGCGGCGCCGATCCCCGAGGAGGCGCCGGTGACGACGGCGACGCGGCCGTCGAGGGCGTTCAGCGTGTCCATGGGCGCCAGGCTCCCGCCGCCGCGGCCCGCCAGCCAGAGCCCCGCCGTTCCTGGTTCTCGCAGGGCCAGGATCGCCGGGCCGCGGTGCGCCACACTGTCGCCATGGGGACGCCGCTGTCCGAGCTCGGCCACTTCCTGCGGACCCGCCGCGACCGGCTGCGGCCCGAGGACGTCGGCCTTTCGTCGTACGGGCGCCGCCGCGTGCCCGGGCTGCGCCGCGAGGAGCTGGCCCAGCTCGCCGGCGTCAGCGTCGACTACTACGTCCGCCTGGAGCAGGGCCGCGACGTGCGCCCGTCCGAGGCGGTCCTCGACGCGCTCGCCCGCGCCCTCGGGCTCGACGAGGCCGAGCGGGCGCACCTCCACGCGCTCGGGCGCGCGGCAGGGAGCCGGCGCCCGCTGCGGCGGCCCGCGCCGCAGCGGGTGCGGCCCGGCGTCCGGCGCCTGCTGGAGACGCTCGACGACGTGCCCGCGTTCGTCCTCGGGCGCCACATGGACGTGCTCGCCCACAACGCGCTCGCCGGGGCGCTGCTCGGCCACCGCGCGGGCTCGAACACGCTGCGGCTCATCTTCCTCGACGAGGGCGCCCGCGAGCTGTTCCCCGACTGGGAGCAGGTCGCCGCCGAGGCCGTCGGCTGGCTGCGCCTCACCTCCGGGGAGCTCGGCGACGACGCCGACCTGTGCGAGCTCGTCGGCGAGCTGTCGCTGCGCAGCGAGGACTTCCGCCGCCTGTGGGCCGCCCATCCGGTGCGCCGAAAGACGTTCGGGCGCAAGCGGATGGCCCACCCGCTCGTCGGCGAGCTGACGCTCGAGTACGAGACGCTCGCGCTGCCCGACCCCGGGCAGCACCTCGTCGTCTACACGCCCGCCGACCGCCCGGCGCGGACGGCGCTCGAGCTGCTGAGCGCCGTGGCCGCGCCGGACGAGCCGGCTCCCGTCGCCTACCGGTGAGGCCGCGGGCCGGGGCGGCCGACCGCCGCCGCGGCGTCCACGATCCCCTCGCCGAAGAACCCGTTGAACGAGCGCCCGCCCTCGCACGGGGCCGTGTACTCGTCGGGCAGGTCGGGATAGGCGAACGGGTTCTGCGCCGGGCACGGCGTGTCCGTCGCCGTCCGCTTCAGCACCTGCTCGACGAGGTCCGGGTCGGCGCGCACGCCCCCGTGCTGCGGGTCGTGGCGGCCGTGGCGCGCCACGATGAGCGCCGCCACCCCGACCGCGTGGGGCGCGGCCATCGACGTGCCCTGCAGGTACTGGTAGTACGCGCACGGCCCGGCCGAGCAGTCCCTGACGACGAAGTCCGTCGTCGGCTCGCCGCGCTCGTCGATGTCGCCGTTCGCGCGGCCGACCGACTCCGGGTACGGCGCGAGGATGAGGTTGCCCGGCGTCCCGTAGCGGTCGGTGCCCGGGAAGTCGCGCAGGTCCCCGCCGGGCGCCGCGACGTCGGCCTGCTCGACCCCGTAGTCGGAGTAGAAGGCCTTGCGGCCGCTCGGCCCGACCGCGGTGACGCCGATGACGCCGTCGGCCTCGGTCGGCATCGAGACGCACGAGTTGTCGATCGTGCGCTCCCGCGGCGACGTGTCGACGTCCGGGTAGTCCGGGCTCGAGTCGTCGAACGTCGGGCGGCCGAGGTCGGTGTGGCCGTTGCCCTCGGCGGCGATCGTCGTGACGCCGCGCTCGCGCGCGTAGGCGATCGCCCGCTGCGTCGCCGCGACGACGAGCCGCTGCTCGCGCTGCTCGGCCGGCGAGTCCGCCGGGTTGGCCGCGCAGTTGAACAGCCACGGGTCGACGTAGAAGGACATGTTCACGACGTCGATGCCGTGGTCGCCCGCGTACGTCAGCGCGTCGAGGACCGGCCCCAGGAAGAAGTACCCGGAGTCCTGGCCGGCGCGGAGGTTGACGAGGCTCACGCCGGGCGCGACGCCGGCGGTCCCCTGCCCGTTGAGCGCGGCGGCGACCGTGCCGGCCACGTGCGTGCCGTGGCCGTCCTCGTCGACGTCGGCCGGGTCCTCGCAGGAGCCGTCCGGGTCGCTCTCGCACGGCCCGTCGACCGTCGGGTCGTCGACGGTGAGGTTGCGGCTCAGGCCCGCGTCCAAGTTCGGCGCGATGTCCGGGTGCGCGCCGTCGATGCCGGTGTCGATGATCCCGACGCGGACGTCGTGGCTGCCCTGGGCGACGGCGTAGGCGCCGTCGGCGGTCGCCCCGATCATCGCCATGTCCCACTGGAGCGCCGCGAGCGGGTCCGGGGTCACCGGCGGGCGACCCCGCCCCCCGGGGGCCGGGGTGCTATAAACAAAAACCCGCCCACGCCAAGGA
>JADGIB010000145.1 GCA_019683665.1 Solirubrobacteraceae bacterium | reverse complement strand
TCGGTCTCGTGGTTTGGGAGTTGTGTTTTAGTGACTGGGGCTGCGGGGTGGTCGGCTCGTCGGAGGCGGAGCCGCAGCCGGCCAGGACCGCGACCGCGGCCACGCTGGCGGCGAACGACGCAATCGGCACGACGCGCATGAGATGGGAACTGTAGGTGGTTTGATCCCGTCATCCGCCACCTGAGGAGAGAGCACGTGCCAGACCGCGCAGCGATCGTCACCGGGGCCTCGAGCGGCATCGGGCTCGCCGTCGCCCGGATGCTCGCCGAGGAGGGCCACGCCCTCACCCTGAACTCCCGCCGGCCCGAGCGGCTCGAGCCGGTCGTCGCCGACCTGCGGGCCGCCGGCCACGACGTCCAGGGGGTGCCCGGCAACGTCGCCGACGAGGCGGTCGTCCAGGCCGTCGTCGCCGCCCACCGCGACCGCCACGGGCGCCTCGACGTCCTCGTCAACAACGCCGGCGTCGGGGCGGGCGAGCCGATCCACGAGCTGACGACGAAGAAGCTCGACCTCCAGCTCGGCGCGAACCTGCGCCACATCCCGCTCTTCTACCGGGAGGCCCACGACCTCCTCGTCGCCGCCGGCGCCGAGCACGGCAACGCGCTCGTCGTCAACACGTCGTCGATCTCCGGCAAGCGCGGCGAGGCGTGGCTGTCGGTCTACTCGGCGACGAAGCACGCGGTCGTCGGCTTCACGCAGGCGATGAACAAGGAGCTCGGCGCCCGGTACGTGAAGTCGTGCGCCCTGTGCCCGGCCTTCGTCGACACGCCGATGACCGACTTCGTCAAGGGCGCCGTCCCGCCGGAGAAGATGATCACGACGGCCGACATCGCCGAGATGGTCCGCGCGCTCCTGCGCCTCTCCCCCGGCTGCACGGTGCCGGAGATCGTGTTCGAGCAGACCGGGTTCGAGATCGGCCAGTCGCTCTGACGGAAATGTGCAAGACGGGCGGCGCGCCGCGACCTAGCGTGCCGCCCATGCGCGAGACGACGATCACGATCCCGTTCGAGATCACCGGCTGGGACGAGGACGTCTACGAGGAGCCGGCCGAGGGGCCGCGGCTCACGCAGGCGCTCGTGCGCAAGCGCTACCGCGGCGGGCTGGAGGCGACGAGCGTCGCGCGGCTGCTCACCGCCCAGGGCGAGGGCGGCCGCGGCTACCTCGCCAGCGAGCGCGTCGAGGGGACGCTGCAGGGCCGCCGCGGCACGTTCGTCCTCCAGCACGGCGCGGTCGACGGCGACGGGGAGCTTGCGCCGGTTCGGGTACGTCGTCGCCGGCTCCGGCACCGGCGAGCTGGCCGGGCTGCGCGGCACCGTCCGCTTCGCCCACGACGAGGACGGGGCGCGCGTGACCTTCACGTTCGCCCTGTGAACCGGCCACGGCGGGCGGCCCGGGGCATAGATTCCCGGGTCGTCCGCTCGTGAAAGGCATCTCGCAGGCATGAAGCTCGGCGTGAACATCGGCTACTGGGGCCTGGGGCTGACCGCCCAGGACCAGATCGAGATCGTCCGGGAGGCGGAGCGCCTCGGCTACGACTCCGTCTGGACCGCGGAGGCGTACGGATCCGACGCCGCCACCGTGCTCGGCTGGCTGGCCGGCCAGACGTCGACGATCAAGCTCGGCTCGGCGATCTTCCAGATGCCCGGCCGGTCGCCGGCGATGACGGCGATGACCGCGGCGACGATCGACCAGCTCTCCGGCGGGCGGATGCTCCTCGGCCTCGGCTCGTCGGGCCCGCAGGTCAGCGAGGGCTGGCACGGCGTCCGCTTCGCCCGCCAGCTCCAGCGCACCCGCGAGTACGTCGCCGTCGTGCGCAAGGCGCTGGCCCGCGAGCGCGTCGAGTTCCACGGCGAGACGATCGACCTCCCGCTGCCCGGCGGCCCCGGCAAGGCGCTGAAGCTCACGATCGCCCCCGTCCAGGAGCGCATCCCGATCTACCTCGCCGCGATCGGGCCGAGGAACACGGCGCTGGCCGGCGAGATCGCCGACGGGTGGCTGCCGATGCTCGTCTCCCCCGAGCACCTCGACGAGCTGCGCCGGCCGCTGGAGGAGGGCGCCGCCCGCGCCGGGCGCAGCCTCGACGGCTTCGACGTCGCCCCGTCGGTCCAGGTGTACGTGACCGACGACGTCGAGGCCGCCCGGGACGCGATGCGCCCGTTCCTGGCCCTGTACATCGGCGGGATGGGCTCGCGCGAGCGCAACTTCTACAACCAGCTCGTGCGCCGCTACGGCTTCGAGGACGCCGCCCGCACCGTCCAGGACCTCTACCTCGAGGGCCGCAGGCAGGAGGCCGCGGCGGCGCTGCCCGACGCGCTCATCGACCAGGTGTCGCTCATCGGGCCGCGCGACCGGGTGCGCGAGCGGCTCGCCGTCTTCCGCGAGGCGGGCGTCGGGACGCTCTGCATCTCCCCGTTCGCCTTCACGAAGGACGAGCGGCTGCACCAGCTGCGGGAGATCGCCGAGCTCGCCGCCGCGTGAGCCGGCTGTTCCTCGGCGCGTTCGGGGACCCCGGCCACGCCTTCCCGATGATCGCGCTCGGGCGCGCGCTGGCCGCGCGCGGCCACGACGTGACCCTGCAGACGTGGCGGCGCTGGGAGGCGCACGTCCGGGCCGAGGGGATGCGCTTCGCCCCCGCCCCCGAGTACCAGGTCTTCCCGACGCGGGAGCGGCCGCTGAAGCCGTACGAGGCGGTCGTGCGGGCGACGCGCGACACGCTCCCCCAGCTCGAGGCGGCCCGCCCGGACGCCGTCGTCGCCGACATCCTCACGCTCGCCCCCGCGCTGGCGGGCGAGACGCTCGGCGTGCCGGTCGCGACGCTCATCCCCCACGTCGACCCGCGCCCCGCGCCCGGCTTCCCGCCCTACTCGATCGGCGCCCGGCTGCCGCGCACCGCGCTCGGCCGGGCGCTGTGGGACGCCACGGCGCCGCTCATCGGCCGCGGCCTGGAGCTCGGCCGCCGGGAGCTGAACGAGACCCGCCGGCGGCTCGGGCTGCCGGCGCTCGACCGCGTCCACGGCGGCATCAGCGACCGGCTCGCGCTCGTCGCGACGTTCCCGCAGCTCGAGTACCCGCGCGCGTGGCCGCCCTCGACCCACGTCGTCGGCCCGCTGCTGTGGGAGCAGCCGTACGGCGACGTCGACCTGCCGCCCGGCGACGGGCCGCTCGTCCTCGTCGCCCCGTCGACGGTGCAGGACCCCGAGCACCGGCTCCTGCGCGCCGCCGTCCGCGGCCTGGCCGGCGAGCCGGTGCGGGTGCTGGCGACGACGAACCGCCGCCCGCTGGCCGCCCCGCTCGACCTGCCGGCCAACGCCCGCCTCGTCGACTGGGTCAGCTACGCGCGGACGATGCCGCGCTGCGACGCCGTCGTCTGCCACGGCGGCCACGGGACGGTCGTGCGGGCGCTGTCGAGCGGCTGCGTGCCGGTCGTCGTCCCCGCCGGCGGCGACATGAGCGAGAACGCCGCCCGCGTCGACTGGGCCGGCGCCGGGGTGCGCCTGCCGCGCCGCTGGGCCGACCCGGGGCCGGTCCGCCTCGCCGTGCGGCGGGCGCTGCGCGAGCCGGCGCTGCGGGCGCGGGCGCGGGAGCTGGCGGCCTGGGCGCGCGAGCACGACGGGGCCGCGCGGGCGGCCGAGCTCGTCGAGGCGCTCGCGGCCGACGGCTGATCGCGGCGGCGCCGGACGGGCTCAGGAGCGAGCTCCGGGGGTGGGACTCGAACCCACAACCCTTCGGTTAACAGCCGAATGCTCTGCCGATTGAGCTACCCCGGAAGGCGGTGCGCCGCCCGAGTCATCGGCGGCGACGGACCTCAGTTTAGGCAGGTCGCCGGATCGTCCGTCGTCTGCCCTACCGCAGCGACCGGTCGATGGCCTCGTCGAGCCGCTGGCGGATCGCGATCCGCTCCCGCGCCAGCGCCGCCCTCGCCCCCGGCTCGGCGGCCTGCTGGAGGCGCTCGACGCGGCGCAGGTCGAGCTGCAGGCGCTCGACCTCGAGCGTCGCCGACGTCGACGCCTCGACCCGCTCGGCGGCCCGGCGGACGCGGTCCAGGTAGGCGGCCAGCTCGGGGTCCTCGGGCGGCGCGTCGGGCGCGTCGCGCAGCCGGCGGGCGGCCGCCCGGGCGAGCGGGTCGCTGAAGTGCTCGTCGGTGACCTCGGCCAGGTGGCGGGCCCCGTCGGCGCCGAGCGCGAGGCAGAGCGCGAGGAAGGCGGCCTCCAGGCGGGCGTCGCGCTGCTCGCGCGGGACCCGCGGCCGCTCGTCGGCGCGGGCCGCCGCGGGCGCGGCGGAGGCGGCCGGCCGCGCCCCGCGCCCGCGGCCGAGCAGGAGCGAGCGCGCGAGGTCGGGCGAGATCGCCAGCCGGTCGGCGCAGACGGCGAGCAGCTCCTCGCGCAGGACGCTCTCGCCGATCGTCGCGAACGCCGGGCGCAGCTCCTCGATGACCTTGTCCTTGCCCTCGGCGCTGGACAGGTCGCCCCGGGCGAGCGTCCGCTCGACGCGGAAGCGCACGAACGGGACCGACCGGCCGACCAGCGCCCGCACCGCCTCGGCGCCGTCGGCCAGCGCCACGTCGGCCGGGTCGCGGCCCTCGGGCAGCGGGACGACGCGCAGCTCGACCCTGCTGCTGGCCGCCACCCGCGCCGCGCGCAACATCGCCTCCTGGCCGGCGTCGTCGGCGTCGAGGGCGAGCTCGACGACCGGCGCGAGCTTGCGCAGCTCCCCGACCTGGTCCTCGGTGAGCGCCGTCCCCATCGAGGCGACGACGTTCTCGACCCCGGCCTGGTGGAGGGCGAGCACGTCGGTGTAGCCCTCGCAGACGATGACCGCCCCGGCCTTCCCGGCCGCGGCCCGGGCCAGGTGCGCGCCGTAGAGGATGCGCCCCTTGTGGAAGATCTCGTTCTCGGCCGTGTTCAGGTACTTCGGGCCGCGGTCGCCGCCCATCGTCCGCGCCCCGAAGCCGAGCACGCGGCCGCGCGCGTCGGCCAGCGGGAACGTGATCCGCGCGCGGAAGCGGTCGTACACCCGGCCTCTGCCGTCGCGGCCGCCGCGGACGACCAGCCCGGCGTCGTGCAGCTCCCTGGCCTTGAACCCGGCCCGCTGCGAGCTGCGCAGGACGGTGTCCCACGCGCTCGGCGCGTACCCGACCCGGTACGCGCGCAGCGTCGCCTCGGTCAGCCCGCGCTCGGCCAGGTAGGCGCGCGCGCCCGCCGCCTCGCGCGACTCCCACAGGAACCGCTCGTAGAAGGCGGCCGTCCGCTCCAGCAGCTCCAGCAGCCGCTCGCGGTGGCGGCGGCGCTCGGCCGCCTGCGGGTCCTCGTCCTCGACCTCGAGCTCGATCCCGGTGCGGGCGGCGAGCAGCTCCAGGGCGCCGACGAAGTCGACGTTCTCCACGAGCTGCACGTAGTCGAAGACGTCGCCCTCGACCCCGCAGCCGAAGCAGTGGAACATCTTCTTCTGCGCGTTGACCGAGAACGACGGGGTGCGCTCCTCGTGGAACGGGCAGCGCCCCATGTGGTTCGCGCCCGACGAGCGCCGCAGCTCGGTCCGCTCCTCGACGAGGGCGACGAAGTCCACCGCATCGCGGATCCTCTCCTTGGCGTCGTCGCGATAGCGGGGCATCCGACCGCCAGCGTACCGGCGCCCCGTCGCCGGATCGGCGAGGATGCCGAGCCATGCGCCGCCTGCTGATCGCCTTCGCCGTCCTGCTCGCGTCCGGGGCCGCGCCCGCCCTCGCGGCGCCCGCGTTCCCGATCGAGGGCCAGGGCCGCTGGCTCGTCGACCAGCGGGGCCGGACCGTTGTCCTGCACGGGGTGAACATGGTCGCCAAGCGCCCGCCGTACGCGCCCGACGCGCTCGGCTTCGGCGCCGACGACGCCCGCTTCCTGGTCGCCAACGGCTTCAACACCGTCCGCCTCGGCGTCATCTACGCGGCGGTCGAGCCGCAGCCGGGGGTCTACGACGACGCGTACCTCGACCGGATCGAGCGGACGGTCGACGTGCTCGGCCGCCACGGGATCGCCGTCCTGCTCGACTTCCACCAGGACCTCTACAGCGAGCGCTTCCAGGGCGAGGGCTGGTCCGACTGGGCCGTGATCGACGACGGGCTGCCGGCCGAGCCGCGCAACGGGTTCCCGGCCAACTACGTCGGGATGCCGGCGCTGAACCGGGCCTTCGACCGCTTCTGGGAGAACGCGCCCGGGCCGGGCGGGGTCGGCCTCCAGGACCGCTACGCGGCCGCCTGGCGCCACGTCGCCGCCCGCTTCGCCGGCCACCCCGCCGTCCTCGGCTACGACGTCATGAACGAGCCGTGGCCCGGCAGCGCGTGGCCGAGCTGCGCGCAGGCCGGCGGCTGTCCGGCCTTCGACGCGGTCCTCGGCGCCTTCTACGACCGCGTCACCGCCGCGATCCGCTCCGTCGACCCGGCGACGCTCGTCTTCTACGCCCCGCACGCGCTCGCGAACGCCGGCGTGCGCTCGCACCTGCCGCCGCGGGCCGACGGGCGCACGGCGCTCTCGTTCCACGACTACTGCGCCGCCGACCTGGCGACGTGCGGGCCGATCGACGACCGCGTCTCCCGCGACGCGGTCGAGGCGGCGGCGCGCAGCGACGACCCGCTCCTGCTGACCGAGTTCGGGGCGACCGACGACGCCGCTGTCCTCGGCGCGATGGCCGACCGCGCCGACCGCTTCATGATCGGCTGGCAGGCGTGGCACTACTGCGGCTGCGACGACCCGACGACGACCGGGCCCGGCGACGAGCAGGCGCTCGTGCTCGACCCGGCCCGCCCGCCGCGCGGCGCCAACCTCAAGCAGCCGACGCTCGACGCGCTCGCGCGCGCCTACGCGCGCAGGCTGCGCCCGAGCGGCCAGTGGGCGCGCGGGAGGTCGGCCACCCGCAGGTCGTCGCCGGCACCCCGCTGGCCTGGCGCTTCGACCGGGCGACGCGCCGCCTGACGCTCCGCTACCGGCCCGCCCGCGGCGTGACCGAGATCGCCGTGCCGCGGCGCCGGTACCCGCGCGGCTACCGGGTGACGGTCCGCGGCGCGCGGGTGCGCTCGCGCCCGAACGCGCCGACGCTGCGGCTCGTGGCGCGGCCGGGCGCGCGCGCGGTGCGCGTCACGGTCGCGCCGCGCCGCTGATCAGGACGCGAACGCGCGCGGCACCGCCAGGTCGCGGAACGCCCGCAGGCAGTAGCGGTCGGTCATGCCGGCGATCCAGTCGGTGACCCGCTGGGCGAGCGTCCCGTCCCCGGGCGGCAGCAGCTCGGGGTGGTCGGCGTAGTGGTGGAACAGCGTCCCGATGACGCGCTCGATCCGGGCGTGCTCGTCGCGGGCGGGCGGCGCGAGGTAGACGCGCTCGAACATGAAGCGCCGCAGCACGTCCATCGCCGGCCCGGCCTGCGGCCCCTGGACGATGTCACCGGCGGCGCCGGAGTGCTCGACGAGGTCGCGCACGAGCGTGTCGATCCGCTTGGAGCCGGTCGGGCCGAGGATCGCGATCGGCTCGGGCGGGAGGTCCTCGGGCCGCAGGACCCCGGCGCGGACGGCGTCGTCGATGTCGTGGTTGATGTAGGCGATGCGGTCGACGAGCCGCACGATCCGGCCCTCGAGCGAGGCGGGCGGGTCGATGCGGCTGGAGTGGCGCAGGATGCCCTCGCGGACCGGCTCTGTGAGGTTCATCGGCTCCAGCACCTCGACGACGCGCAGCGACTGCTCGAAGTGGCGGAAGCCGCCGTGATCGGGGAAGCGCTCGCGCAGGCAGCGGTCGAGCGCCTCCTCCCCGATGTGCCCGAACGGCGGGTGGCCGAGGTCGTGGCCGAGCCCGATCGCCTCGGTCAGGTCCTCGTTGAGCCCGAGCGCGCGGGCGACCGTGCGGCTGACCTGCGTGACCTCGAGCGTGTGGGTCATGCGGGTGCGGTAGTGGTCGCCCTCGGGCGCGACGAACACCTGGGTCTTGTGCTTGAGCCGGCGGAACGCCTTCGAGTGGACGATCCGGTCGCGGTCGCGCTGGAACGGCGTGCGCACCGGCGAGTCCTCCTCGGGGACGGCGCGGCGGGCCGGGTAGGAGCGGACGGCCAGCGGCGACAGGAAGGCGTCCTCGAAGGCCTGCTGGCGCTCGGCGATCGTCGCGGTCACGGCGCGGACGATAGCGCTCGACATATACCCCAGCGGGGTATAATGTCCGCGTCATGGAGCACGCGCACCACGCCGACGGCACCTGGCGGACGGCGTTCTCGGCCACGCTGCACTGCCTGACCGGCTGCGCGATCGGCGAGGTGCTCGGCATGGTCATCGGCACCGCGCTCGGCTGGAGCGGCGTGGCCACGATCGCGCTCGCCGTCGCGCTCGCCTTCCTCTTCGGCTACCTGCTGACGAGCCTGCCGCTGCTGCGCTCCGGGCTGGCGCTCGGCGCCGTCGTGCCGATCGCGCTCGCCGCCGACACCGTCTCGATCGCGGTCATGGAGGTCGTCGACAACGCGGTCGTCGTCGCGGTCCCCGGGGCGATGGACGCCGGGCTCGGCGACCCGCTGTTCTGGGGCTCGCTGGCCGGCGCCCTCGCGATCGCCTTCGCCGTCGCCCTGCCCGTCAACCGGTGGCTGATCGGCCGCGGCCGCGGGCCCCCCCGGGCCCCCCCCAGTCTCGTATAAAAAAAAGACCCAGCCGACCAAATTCAATGTTTT
>JADGIB010000144.1 GCA_019683665.1 Solirubrobacteraceae bacterium | reverse complement strand
CCGCAGCGATGCGGTCCAATCACTCCAACACCTCGAGACGCAGCGCATCCGCATCGCCGAGCGCGGACACCACGCGCGGCGCCATCGGCGCGACCGACTTGACCGGGCCTCGCCCGGACGAACCTCCTCGCCCCGCTGGCGCAGCGTCGCGTCCGAGGACGTGCCCCGCCGGCGTCTGGGGTTGGGGGTGTGCGGCCGCGGGGCCGCCCGATGCTGACCCGGTCCCGACCGTTCGCGCGCCGTCGCTGCCGGGCGTCTCGCGCCGCGTCACCTCCACCCGATACGACACGAATTTAAGCGAGCAAAATGCTATAGGATTTCCATTGACCTAGAGGAGAGGACGCTTGACTACCGACTACGAGACGGCCCCCGAGCTGCTGGGCGCCAGCGACGAGCAGATCGAGCGGGCCATCCGGCACGCCGACCCGATGGTCCTGCGCGGGCTGCTGTACCAGCTCACCGGCGACGAGTCGGTCGCCGCCACCCGCATCGCCGTCGATCCCAGCGGCCTGCAGACCGCGATGATGGTCGCCGACGAGGCCGACGTCGCCATGCTGCGCGAGAAGGCGGCCGCCTACCTGCGCGCCCGCCGCGACGCGGGCGGCGGCCCGGTCGACATCGGCCCGCGCGAGCGGCTGCGCCGCAGCATCCCGCTCGTCCTCGGCAGCGAGCTCGCCGACGACGAGCTCGAGATCTGGCTCGAGGAGCTCGGCCTCGACCCGTGGGTGCGCAGCGTCACCTGGCCCGACGAGGAGCGCCCCAAGGGCGCCGACGACTTCACCGTGACCGTCATCGGCGCCGGCGTCGGCGGGCTGCACATCGCGCTCATGCTCAAGCGCGCCGGCATCCCCTTCCGGGTCTTCGAGAAGAACCCCGGCGTCGGCGGGACGTGGTGGGAGACCCGCTACCCCGGCGCCCGGCTCGACACCCCGAGCCGCGGCTACACGCACGTGTGGGCCGTCGACTACCCGTACCCGAGCCCGTACTGCACCGGCGAGGAGAACCACGCCTACTTCGAGTGGGCGGCCGACACGTTCGGGCTGCGCGAGCACATCACGTTCGAGACCGAGGTCCGCTCGCTCACCTGGGACGAGGACGCCGACGAGTGGGTCGTCGAGGCCGACGGGCCCGACGGGCCCGTCACCCACCGCTCCCGGGCCGTGTTCACCGCGGTCGGCTTCCTCAACCGCCCGAAGATCCCCGACATCGAGGGGATGGCCGACTTCCGCGGCCCGTCCTGGCACACGTCGCGCTGGCCGCAGGACGCCGACCTGACCGGCAAGCGCGTCGGGGTCATCGGCACCGGCGCGACCGGCTACCAGCTCATCCCGGCGCTGGCCGACATCGCCGGCGAGGTCGTCGCCTTCCAGCGCACCCCGCAGTGGATCTTCGGCGTCGTCGGCTACACGTCGCCGTTCCCGCCCGAGGTCGGCTGGCTCGACCGCAACCTCCCGTACTACACGAACTTCGCGCGCGTGAAGGCGGTCGCGATCGGGCGGGCGTTCGGCCGCCTGACGACGATCGACCCCGACTACGACGACCCGCACTGCGTCAGCGCGCTGAACCGGGTCAGCCGCGAGGCCGCGCTCGCGTTCCTGCACCGCAAGGTCAAGGACCCGAAGCTGCGCGAGGTCATGATCCCCGAGCACCCGCCGTGGTCGGCCCGGGCGATCCTCGTCGACGAGGACTACTGCGTCCTCGACGCGATCCAGCGCGACGACGTCACGCTCGTGACGAGCGGCATCCGCCGCATCACCCCGACCGGGATCGAGGACGGCGACGGCGTCCACCACGACCTCGACGTCATCGTCTACGCCACCGGCTTCCTCGCCTCCGAGTACCTCTACCCGATGACGGTCACCGGGCGGGGCGGCCAGACGCTCAGCGACCTGTGGCGCGACGGCGGCGCCCGCGCGCACCGCTTCTGCATGTACCCCGGGTTCCCGAACCTGTGGTCGGTCTACGGGCCGAACACGAACGGCGCGCTCGTCCCCGCCTCCTTCCACGACCTCGTCACCCGCTACGGGATGCTGTGCATCGAGCAGCTCCTGCGCGAGGAGAAGCGGACGATCGAGCCGCGGCGCGACGCCTACGACGCGTTCAACGTCGAGGTCGACACCCGCAACGAGCAGCGCGTCTGGAGCGACCCGCGCGCGAACAACTACTACCGCAACGAGCACGGCCGCTCGGCGGTCATGTGCCCGTACTCGATCGAGGAGATCCACGCGCTCCTGCGGCGCCCGGCGCTCGACGAGATGGTGATCCGCTGATGCCGATGGACCCGGAGGTCATTGCCGGGATCGAGGCCGACGGCCGCTTCACGCTCGGCGAGCGGGGCCCGGAGCCGACGCTCGAGCTGCTGGCCGAGATGCGGGCCATGCCGCCGCGGGTGCCCTACGACCCGGTGCCGCCGCCGGGCGTCGAGCGCGAGGAGCGCGAGCTCGCCGGCGTGCCGGTGCGGATCTACCGGCCGGCGCCGCCGCCCGCGCGCCCCGCCGCCGCGCTCGTCTGGCTGCACGGCGGCGGGCTCATCATGGGCAGCCACGACCAGGACCAGCCGTTCCTGGACCGGCTCGTCGCCGCGACCGGCTGCGTCGCCGTGTCGGTCGCCTACCGCCTGGCCCCGGAGACGCCGTACCCCGGCGCGCTCGACGACGCCTTCGCCGTCCTGCGCGGCGTGCGCGACGACGCGCCGGCCCTCGGCGTCGACCCGGACCGGATCGCCGTCGGCGGCTCCAGCGCCGGCGCGGGCCTCGCCGCCGCCTGCGCGCTGCGCGCCCGCGACGAGGGGCCGGCGCTCGTCCACCAGCACCTCGTCTACCCGATGCTCGACGACCGCCAGGTGACGGTCTCCAGCCGCTGGGACCTGCTGGCGATCTGGCCGCGGGAGATGAACGCGTTCGCCTGGCGCCAGTACCTCGGCCCGCGCTACGGCACCGACGACGTGCCCGCCTACGCGGCGCCCGCCCGGGCCGAGGACCTCGCCGGCCTGCCGCCCGCCTACCTCCACGTCGGCGGCCTCGACGGCTTCCTGCACGAGAACCTCGACTACGCGGCGCGCCTCGCCGCCGCGGGCGTGCCGGTCGAGCTGCACGTCTTCCCGGACGTGCCGCACGCCTTCGACGTCGTCGCCCCCGAGGCGGCGGTCAGCCGGCGCGCCACCGCGTTGTCCGACGCCGCGCTCGCGCGCGTCCTGTCCTGAGAGGAGCAGCCCCGATGGAGCACCGTCCGCTCGGCCGCACGGGCATCTCGGTCAGCAAGCTGTGCCTCGGCGCGATGATGCTCGGCCCCTGGGGGACCGACGGCGACGAGGCGATCCGCATCATCCACGCCGCGCTCGACGCCGGGATCGACTTCATCGACACCGCCGACGTCTACTCGGCCGGCGGCTCGGAGGAGATCGTCGGCCGCGCCCTGAAGGGCCGCCGCGACCGGGTCGTCCTCGCGACGAAGCTCGTCTTCCCGGTCGGCGACGACCCCGACCCCAACCGCCGCGGCGCGTCGCGGCGCTGGATCGCCCAGGCCGTCGAGGACTCGCTGCGGCGGCTGCAGACCGACTGGATCGACCTCTACCAGCTGCACCGCCCGACGCCCGAGACCGACCTGGAGGAGACGCTCGACGCGCTCACCGACCTCGTCCGGCAGGGCAAGATCCGCGCCTTCGGCACTTCGACGTACCCGCCGTCGCTGCTCGTCGAGGCGCAGTGGGTCGCGCGCGACCGGCGGCTCATCCGCCCCCACACCGAGCAGCCGCCGTACTCGATCCTCAACCGGGGCGTCGAGGCCGAGGTGCTCCCGGTCTGCGAGCGCCACGGGATCGGCGTGATCCCGTGGAGCCCGCTGGCCGGCGGCTTCCTCACCGGCCGCTACGGCACCGGCGGGGAGGAGCCGTGGCCGGCGTCGCCCGCCCGCGCGCGGCTCACCGACATCTTCGACCCGTCGCTGCCGGCCAACCAGGTGAAGATCCGCGCCGCCCGGCAGCTCGGCGCGCTGGCCGAGGAGGCCGGGCTGACGCTCATCGAGATGGCGATCGCGTTCGTCCTCGAGCACCCGGCGGTCACCGCGCCGATCATCGGCCCGCGGACGATGGCGCACCTCGAGAGCCAGCTCGCCGCGGCCGACGTCGCGCTCCCCGCCGACGTGCTCGACCGCATCGACGAGATCGTGCCGCCCGGCACGGTCCTCAACCCGGCGGACGCCGGCCTCGAGAACCCGGCGCTGGACGCGGCCCGGAGGCGCCGCCGTGCGTGAGGTGCTCGAGGCCATCGCCGACCGCCTGATCCCGCCCGACGAGCACGGGCCCGGCGCGGTCCAGGCCGGCGCGGTGACGTACATCGAGCGCGCGCTCCAGGGGCCCTACGCCCACCACGCCGCCGCGTACGCGGACGGGGTGGCGGCGCTGGAGGGCTTCGCCGACCTGCCGCCCGCGGCGCAGGACGCGCGCCTGCGCGAGCTCGAGGGGACGCCGTTCTTCGAGCTCGTGCGCGCGCACGTGCTCGAGGGGATGTTCGGCGACCCCAGCCACGGCGGGAACGCCGGCGGGGCGGGCTGGCGGCTGCTCGGCTACCCGGGCCCGCGGCGGGTGTGGAGCGCGGCCGAGCAGGCGCTCGACGCGCCGCCGTCGGAGGCCGGCGATGCCGGGCGCTGACGTCGTCATCGTCGGGATGGGCGCGGCCGGCGGCGTGGCCGCCGACGTCCTCACCGCCGCTGGCGTCGAGGTCCTCGGCCTCGAGGCCGGCCCGCGGCTGGACGCCGGCGCGGCCCGCTTCGACGAGATCGCCAACGTCGCCCACGCGCGGCTGTCGGAGCCGAAGTCCAAGCACGAGATCCCGACCTGGCGCGCCCACGAGGGCGAGGAGGCCGGCCCGTCGCCGCACCCGATGATGATGGGCAACGCCGTCGGCGGGACGACGATCCACTACGAGGGCCTGTCGATCCGGCTGCTGCCGCACGCGTTCCGCACCCGCAGCGCGACGATCGAGCGCTACGGCCCCGGCGCGATCCCGCCCGGCTCGACGCTCGCCGACTGGCCGCTCACCTACGAGGAGCTGGAGCCCGACTACGCCGCGGTCGAGGCGGCGATCGGCGTCGCCGGGGCGGCCGGGGCGAACGTCTTCGAGGGCGAGCGCAGCGGCCCGTTCCCGATGCCGCCGCTGCGCCCGACCGGCTGGTCGGAGCTGGCGGCCGACGCCGCGCGCCGGCTCGGCTGGCACCCGTTCCCGGCCCCGGCGAGCATCAACTCGCAGCCCTACGACGGGCGCCCGGCCTGCACGTACTGCGGCTTCTGCATGCACAACGTGTGCCACACCGACGCGAAGGGCGCCACGCACCTGAACGTCATCCCGCGCGCGGAGGCGACCGGGCGGCTGCGGATCGCGACCGGCGCCCGCGCGCTGGAGATCCTCGTCGACGGCGACGGGCGGACGACCGGCGTGCGCTACCTCGACGCCGAGGGCCGCGAGCGGGTCGCGCGCGCCCGCGCCGTGCTGCTGGCCGCGTACACGTTCGAGAACGTCCGCCTGCTGCTGCTGTCGCGCTCGCCGGCGTTCCCCGACGGGCTCGCCAACGACCACGGCCAGGTCGGCGCCCACTTCATGGCCCACATCTGCCCGTTCGTCCACGGGCTGTTCCCGGGGCGGCGCCTGAACACGTGGACCGGGGTCGGCTCGCAGGTCACGTGCCTGGACGACTTCAACGGCGACAACTTCGACCACGAGGGGCTCGGGTTCGTCAGCGGCGGGATGCTGACCGCGTTCGCCGAGCACACCCCGATCGCGTTCGCCCGGGACGTCCGCCCGCCGGGCCTGCCGCGCTGGGGCGCGCGGTGGAAGGCGTGGATGGCGCGCCACGCGCAGTCGGTCGGCGCCGTCTACGCCCAGTACGACGCGCCGCCGTACGTCCACAACCGCCTCGACCTCGACCCGCACGTCACCGACCGGCTCGGCGTGCCGGTCATCCGCGTCACGCACCGGCTCACCGAGCACGAGGAGCGGGCGGTGGCCTTCCTCCGCGCGCGGCTGCACGAGTGGCTGCGCGCGATGGGGGCGACGGAGACGTGGGACGCGCCCGTCCACATCGAGGGCCGCCACGCGTTCGGCGGCACCCGGATGGGGACCGACCCGGCGACGTCGGTCGTCGACGCCCACGGGTTCGCGCACGCGTCGCCGAACCTCGGGATCCTCGGCGCGTCGGTCTTCCCGACGATGGGCGGCCACAACCCGACCCTCACCCTTCAGGCGCTCGCGCGCCGCACGGCACGGCATCTCGTCGACCGCTGGTCGGCGATCACGACGTAGGGGGCAGCAGGCATGGGCAGGTTCGACGGGCGGGTCGTCCTCATCACCGGCGCGGCGCGGGCGCAGGGCCGCGCGCACGCGGTGACGCTCGCGCGCCAGGGCGCCGACGTCGCGATCTGCGACGTCGCCGCGCCGATGGAGTGGGCGCCGTACGAGCCGGCGACCCCGGAGGACCTCGAGGAGACGGCCGGCTCGTGCGGGCCGAGGGCCGCCGCGTCCACAGCGCCCGCGTCGACGTGACCGACTCGGCCCAGGTCGACGCGTTCGTCGCCTCGACGATCGACGCGCTCGGGCGGATCGACGGGCTCGTCGCGAACGCGGCGGGTTCGCGAGCACCGCCCACGACACGTCGTCGAAGTGGGGCGCGATCGGCCTGGCGAAGTGCGCGGCGGTCGAGGCGGCGCCGTACGGGATCACCGTCAACGCGGTCTGCCCGACGACGGTGAACACGCCGATGATCCGCAACGAGGCGAGCTTCCGCCACTTCGCCCCCGACCTCGAGCACCCGACGCTCGACGACGTGCGGCCGGCGCTCGAGGCGATCAACCCGATGCCGGGGCTGTGGGTCGAGCCGCAGGACGTCGCCGACGCGGTCGCGTTCCTGCTCTCCGACGAGGCGCGCTACATCAGCGGCGAGACGCTCGGCGTCTCGATGGGGTGGACGGCCCACAACGCCGCCTGAGCGCCGGGGTGATCGCGTACGACATCAGATCGCATCGACGCGACCGGTCTGCGACATGGCGATCATGAACGAACAGGTAATCTGAAGGAACATGGCTCGCACCGGTGCGAAGAAGTCGCAGAGCAAGCAGGAGCAGGTCTACGAGGTGCTGCGGCGCCGCATCCTCGACGGCACGTACCCGCCGGGCTACCGGCTCGTCATCGACACGATCGGCCGCGAGCTGGGGGTGAGCCCGATGCCGGTGCGAGAGGCCATCCGCCGCCTGGAGGCCGAGCACTGGGTCATCTACCAGCGCCACGCGGGCGCGCAGGTCGCGCCGCGAGACCAGGAGTCGTGGGCGGAGGCGATCGAGTCGCTCGCGCTCCTGGAGGGGTTCGTCACCGCCCGCGCCGCGCCGCACATGACCGCCGACGACTTCGCCCGGATGCGCGAGATCGACCGCGAGATGTACGCGGACGTCGAGGAGCTCGACATCCTCGGCCTCACCGAGCACAACGAGGCGTTCCACCGGATCATCTGGGAGCGCTGCCCGAACCGGCTGCTGCGCCGCCAGGTCGAGGAGGCCCAGCAGCGGCTGAACGCGATGCGCTCGACGATCTACTTCCCGATGACGCGCGGCCGCCCGTCGATCGACGAGCACGAGGAGCTCATCGTCATGCTCGAGGAGGGGCGCGATCCCGACGAGATCGAGCGCTTCGCCCGCGAGCACAAGCTGCGCACGATCGAGGCGCGCAACCGCCGTCAGCGCGCCGCCGAGGACGCGGCCGGCGCCCCCGCCTCGTAGCCGCGGGCGTGGGCGCGCCGCCCGCCAGCCGGCCCGGACCGGCCCGCGTCGCGAGCCGGACCGTCGTCGTCACCGGCGCCTCCAGCGGCGTCGGGCTCGCGGTCGCGCGGGCGCTCGGGGCGGCCGGCGCGCGGGTCGTGCTCGCCGTCCGCGACCGCGGGCGCGGGGAGGCCGCGGCGGCGACGGTGCCGGGCGCGCGCGAGGTGCGGATCGTCGACCTCGCCGACCTGCGGTCGGTGCGCGCGTTCGCGGCGGCCTGGGACGGGCCGCTCGACGTGCTCGTCGCCAACGCGGGGGTGATGGCCACGCCGCTGCTGCGCACCGCCGACGGG
The DNA here is from genome assembly GCA_019683665.1 of Solirubrobacteraceae bacterium. GTDB lineage: Bacteria > Actinomycetota > Thermoleophilia > Solirubrobacterales > Solirubrobacteraceae > Capillimicrobium. The sequence goes on along the minus strand of JADGIB010000144.1, from coordinate 638 downwards.
TTCGAGCTGCAGCTGGCGACGAACCACCTCGGCCACTTCGCGCTCGTGAACCTCCTGCTGGGCCGGGTCGCCGACCGCGTCGTCGTCGTCTCGTCGCCCGCGCACCGCTTCGGCCGCGTCGACCTCGACGACCTCAACTGGGAGCGGCGGCGCTACGCGCCGTGGGGCGCGTACGCGCAGTCGAAGCTGGCGAACCTCCTGTTCGCCGCCGAGCTGCAGCGGCGCCTGGCCGCGGCCGGCTCGCCGGTGCGCGCGCTCGCCGTCCACCCGGGCTGGGTGGCGACGAACCTCCACCGCTCGACCGCCAGCCGGCTGCAGGACCTCGTCATCGGCCACGCGAGCCGCCTGCTCGGCCCGAGCCCCGAGTCCGGCGCCCGCACGACGCTGCACGCGATCGCCGAGGACCTCCCGGGCGGCGCGTACGTCGTGCCGGGCGGCCCGCTCGAGCTGTGGGGCCCGCCCCGGATCGGCCGCCCGTCGGCGCGGGCGCGCGACCCGCAGCTGGCCCGCGCCCTGTGGGCGGCGTCCGAGCGCCTGACCGGCGTCCGGTTCGGCCTCCCCGCGCCGGCCTGACCGCCGCCCGGGCCCCGGAGACGTGTGGCACCTGGCATCGACCTGTCCGACGCCCGGTGCCACAC
>JADGIB010000143.1 GCA_019683665.1 Solirubrobacteraceae bacterium | reverse complement strand
GTGGGCGGGGGGGGGGGGGGGGGGGGCGGCGGGGGGGGGGGGGCCCCCCCCCGCCGAGGGCGCGCTCCTGCGCGTCGGGCGGGTCGGCGGGCGGCTCGTCGCCGGGGCGCCGCCGGACGACCCGGTCAGCGCCGGCGGGTGGGGGACCTTCGACGGCCGCTGGCGCGACGGGGCCCTCGAGCTGCACGCCGACGTCGACCTCGACCGGCTCGTCGTCGTCGGCTGCGACCCGGCGCTCGCGATCGTCGAGGGGCTGCTGGAGCGCCGCGGCGGGCAGGCGATCACGCCGCTGTCGGCCCCGACCGGCGAGGCGGTCGCCGCGCTCGCCGACGGGCGCGCCCACGCCGCCGTCGTCCACGGCCCGCGCGGCGGCCTGCCCGCGCCGCCGGTCGGCGTGGCCCGCTACGGCTTCGCGCGCTGGCACGTCGGGCTCGCCGCCCGCGGCGTCCGCGACGCCGAGGTCCTCGAGCGCGTGTCCGAGGGCGCGCTGAAGGTCGTCGGCCGCGACCCCGGCGCCGCCAGCCAGCAGGCGCTCGAGCGGGCGCTCGGCGACGCGCGCCCCGCCGTCGTCGCCCGCGGCAGCGGTCACGTCGACGCCGCCCGCAAGGCCCAGGCGCTCGACGCCGCCGCCGTCACGATGGAGACCGCCGCCCGCGTCTTCGACCTCGGGTTCGTCGCGCTCGAGGAGCACGAGGTCGAGCTGTGGGTCGCCGGCGCCTGGGCCGCCCACCCGGCTGTCGAGCCGCTCCTGGAGACGATCGCCTCACGCGCCTTCGCGGCCCGGCTCGAGGCGTTCGGCGGCTACGACGTCGCCGGCGCCGCCGTCCGCCGCTGACCCGCCGACCAGGACCGGGTCGCCGGCCAGCACGAGCGACGCCGCCGCCCCGACCCGCAGCCCGCGCGCCTGCGCCTCGTCGCACTCGGCCGCCAGCGCGCCGACGTGCACGTGCCGGCGCCCGCGCGTCGCCGCGATCGCGCGGACGGGCCCGCGCGCGACGACGGGCGCGTCGGGCCCGGCGTCGCCCGCCACCGGGCGCAGCCGCCACGGGTACACGGCCAGCCGCACCGGCCCCGCCGCGGCCGCGCCGGGCGGCAGCGCCACGCTCCCGCCGCCGTCCAGGCGCACCCGCACCCCGTCCGGCCCCGGCTCGGCGTGCCCGCCGACGACGCGGCCCCCGAGCAGCTCGACGACGAGCGGGTCGGCCGGCGCCGCCGCCAGGGCCTCCGGCGTCCCCGCCTGCACGACCCGGCCCGCGGCGACGACGACGACGCGGTCGGCCAGGATCGCCGCCTCGTCGAGGTCGTGGGTCACGACGACCGTCGGCACCCCGGCGGCGTGGAGGACCGACGACAGCTCGTCGCGGACCGCGCGGCGCGTCGCCGCGTCGAGCGCCGACAGCGGCTCGTCGAGCAGGAGCACGTCCGGGTCGCGGGCCAGCGCCCGGGCGAGCGCGACCCGCTGGCGCTCGCCGCCCGACAGCCGCCCGGGCCGCTCCCCGGCCAGCCCCCGGATCCGCAGTCGGTCCAGCAGCGCGTCGACGTCGCGGCGCGCCCCGAAGGCGACGTTCGCGCGCACGGTCAGGTGCGGGAAGAGCGCGTCGTCCTGCGGGACGTACCCGACCGAGCGCCGCTCCGGCGGGACGTCGACGCGCCCGGCCGCGTCGAACCAGGTCTCGCCGCCGACGCGCACGTGCCCGCGCCGCGGCGTCAGCAGCCCGCACATCGCGCGCAGCACCGTCGACTTGCCGGCGCCCGACGGCCCGACGAGCGCGACCGTCTCGGCGCCGACCGTCAGGCGGAGGTCGACGGCGAAGTCGCGAAGCGGGACGTGGAGGTCGACGTCGAGCGTCGCCATGACACCAGCAGCTTGTAGGTCAGCAGGACGCCGGCGCTCAGCACGAGCATGAGGATCGCCAGGGCGATCGCCACGTCGAGGCTCGTGTCGAGCTGCTCGTAGATCGCCAGCGTCATCGTCTGCGTCACGCCGCGGACGTTGCCGGCGAAGATGATCGTCGCCCCGAACTCGCCGATGCCGCGGGCGAACGCGAGCACCCACCCGGCGACGAGCCCGCCGGCGGCCAGCGGCAGCACGATCCGGGCGAAGCGCCGCGCCGGGCCCGCGCCGAGCGTCCGGGCCGTGTCCACGAGCGCCGGGTCGACGGCCTCGAACGCCGCGATCGCCTGGCGCAGGTAGAACGGGCTGGCCACGAACGCGATCGCGAGGACGACCGCCCACTCGGTGAACGGCAGGACGATCCCGGCGCCGTCGAGGGCCGGGCCGAGGAGGCCGGTGGCGCCGAACGCGGCGAGCAGCGCGATGCCGGCCACCGCGGGCGGGAGGACGAGCGGGAGCTCGGTCAGCGTCAGCACGAGCGACCGGCCGCGGAACCGCCGCGTCGCGAGCACCCACGCCGTCGGGGTGCCGAACGCGACGACGAGGACGTTCGCGACCGCGTTCGCGCGCGCGGTGACCGCGATCGCGTCGCGCACCGCCGGGTCGCCGAGCAGGCCGGGCACGCGCGTGAGCGGCACCTCGGCGAACAGGGCGACGAGCGGCACGGCCAGGAAGGCGAGCGTGACGCCGACGGCGAGCGCCAGCACGGCGCGGGCGGCGCCGGCCGCGAGGGAGGAACGGGTCACGGCGAGTCTCGGATCCTGGCGTTAGGTGCTCGGTTGCTGGCAGGACCGTATCGCGCGGGCGCCAGGACCGGCAACCCGCTCGCCGTAGTGCGTTGGGCGCACTAACGTAGTGCGCGATGGGCACTACGCGCCGTCTCGGCAGCAGCGAGCTGTTCCCGACCGACACCCCGATCGGCCCCGACGCGATGATCGGGCGGCGCGACGACGTGACCCGGATGGCGACCGCGCTGCTCGGCGGGACGAACCTCGTCGTGGCCGGCCCGCGGCGGACCGGGAAGACGAGCGTCTGCGACGCCGCCGTCGCCGTCTGCGCGCAGGAGGGCGCCTACACGGTCGCCGCCGACCTCTTCCTGCTCCCCGACGCCGCCGCGCTCGCCGAGGCGCTCACGCTCGCCGCGCTCGCCAACCGGCCCGTCCTGCGCGCCGCGCTCGCCCGCGCCGCCCGCGCCGCCGGGCACGCGTGGGACGCGCTGAGCGACGCGGCGACGATCCGCGCCCACCAGGACCTCGGCGACGCCGGCATCGACCTCGAGCTCGCGCTCGTGCTGCGCCGCGCCCAGGCCGGCTCGGCCGAGGCGCTGCGCACCGCCGTCCAGCTCCTCGGCGTCATCGCCGAGGCCGACGGGCGGCGGCTCGTCCTCTTCCTCGACGAGTTCCAGGAGATCGCCGGAGGCCGCTTCGGCGACCCCGACGCGGTCACGAAGATGCTGCGCGCCGTCCTCCAGCGCGCGCCCGCCGTCTCGGTCGTGTTCGCCGGCTCGATCGAGCACATGATGCGCCGCCTGTTCGGCCCCAGCGAGCGGGCGCTCAGCCAGTTCGGGGCGTTCTTCGACCTCGGGCCGATCCACCCGGACGAGTGGCGGGCCGGGCTGCGCGAGCGCCTCGCGCTCGACGGCTGCGCGATCGCCGACACCGCGCTCGACCGGCTCGTCGCCACCGGGGACGGGCACCCGCGCGCGACGATGCTCCTGGCCCAGCACGCGCACGCGATCGCCGTCGAGGAGCTGCGCCGCGACCTCGACGACGCGATCGTCGCCGCCGCGCTGCCGCGGGCGATGCGCGGCGAGGCGCTGTGCCACCAGCAGACGCTCGAGCTCATTCGCGAGCTCGGCCGCCACGCCCAGACGCTCGCTCAGCGGGTCGCGCTCGGGGCCGTCCTCTACGAGGGGCTGCAGCCGTCGACGGCGGCGCGGACGATGCGCCGCCTGCGCGACGCCGGGATCGTCGAGCAGGACGGCCCGCGCGGGGCGTGGCGCATCGGCGACCCGCTCCTGCGCCGCTTCCTCGCCGGCCTGCCGGCGCTGGGCCGCATCGCGCTCGACCCGCCCGGCGGCTGAGGGCGACCGCCCGCTCGTCTACCCTTCGCGGGGCCGGTGACCGCACCCGACGATCCAAGCTCGAGTACCGGGCGGGCGGTGAGCGCCCGCTGATCGAGGTCCTGCTCATCCTCGCCGCCATCGCGCTCGTCGCGGCGTGCGGGGTGTTCGTGGCCGCGGAGTTCTCGTTCATCACCGTCGACCGCGCGACGGTGGAGCGCGAGGCCGAGGCCGGAGACCGCAAGGCCGCCGGGGTGCGCTCGGCGCTGCGGACGCTCTCGACCCAGCTGTCGGCGGCGCAGGTCGGCATCACCGTCACGAACCTCGTCATCGGCTTCCTGGCCGAGCCGGGGATCGCCGAGCTCATCGACGCGCCGCTGGAGTCGCTCGGCGTCCCGTCCGGCGCGGTCCACGGCGTCGCCGTGACGATCGCGCTCGTCCTGGCGACCGGGGTCACGATGATCTTCGGCGAGCTCGTCCCGAAGAACCTGGCGATCGCCAGGCCGCTGGCCACCGCGCGCGCCGTCCAGGGGCTGCAGCGCGGGTTCACGGCGGTCACGCTCCCGGCCGTCCGCTTCCTCAACGGCACCGCGAACGCGATCCTGCGCCGCTTCGGGATCGAGCCGCAGGAGGAGCTCGCGTCGGCCCGCTCGCCCGAGGAGCTCGCCTCGCTCGTGCGCCGCTCCGGGGAGGAGGGGACGCTCGAGATCGAGACGGCGACGCTCCTGGAGCGCTCGCTGGCGTTCGGCGACCGCCGCGCCGCCGACGTCATGACGCCGCGCGCCCGGATGCACACCGTGAAGGCCGACGACCCGGTCCGCACCGTCCTCGAGCGCAGCCGCGAGACCGGCCGCTCGCGCTTCCCGGTCATCGTCGACGACAACGACGAGGTCGTCGGGATCGTCCACATCAAGCACGCGATGGGCGTCCCGAACGAGGCGCGCACCCGGGTCAGGGTCCGCGACGTCATGGTCGACCCGGTGCTCGTCCCGACGAGCGGCGAGCTCGACCCGCTGCTCGCGCAGCGGCGCGAGGGCGGGCTGCAGATCGCCGTCGTCGTCGACGAGTTCGGGACCGTCGACGGGATCGTCACGCTCGAGGACCTGATCGAGGAGATCGGCGGGGAGGGCCGCGACGAGTACGACGAGCGCGACGACTCGATCCAGCGCCGGCCCGACGGGAGCTGGCTGCTGTCGGGCCTGCTGCGCCCCGACGAGGCCGGCCGCGCCGTCGAGCTCGTCCTGCCCGAGGACGAGGAGTACGAGACGCTGGGCGGCCTCATCGGCATGCACCTCGGGCGGATGCCGGAGGTGGGGGACACCGTCGAGATCGAGGGGCGCGACGACGAGGGCGGCCGCCACCGCGTCCGCCTCACCGTCGAGCGCCTCGACGGGCTGCGCGTGGACCGGCTGCGCCTCGAGCGCGAGCCGCTCGAGGACGGCGACGAGCCGGAGCCCCGCCGGTGAGCACGTTCTGGGCCATCGTCCTGTCGCTGGTCCTGCTGGCTGCGAACGCGTTCTTCGTCGGCGCCGAGTTCGCGCTCGTCTCGGCCCGGCGGTCGGTCATCGAGCCGCGCGCCGACGAGGGCAACCGGGTCGCCCGGCTCACGCTGCGCGCGATGGAGCGCGTGTCGCTCATGATGGCCGGCGCCCAGCTCGGCATCACGATCTGCTCGCTCGGCCTCGGCTACCTCGGCGAGCCGGCGATCGCCCATCTCCTCGAGGGGCCGTTCGAGGCGGTCGGCCTGCCGGGCGCGCTCGTCCACCCGGTCGCGTTCGCGATCGCGCTCGCGCTCGTCAGCTTCCTGCACGTCGTCCTCGGCGAGATGGTCCCGAAGAACCTCGCGCTCGCGGGCCCGGAGCGCTCGGCGCTGGTGCTCGCCCCGATCCTGGCGGCGGTCGTGCGGGTGCTGCGCCCGGCGATCGCGTCGCTGAACTGGATCGCGAACGTGACGCTGCGCGCGGTCGGGATCACCCCGCGCGACGAGGTCACGAGCGCGTTCACCCGCGACGAGGTCGCCGCCCTCGTCGAGGAGTCGCGCCGCGAGGGCCTGCTCGACCAGCACGAGGGCCGGCTGCTCGTCGGCGCGCTCACGTTCGAGGAGCGCGACGCCCGCTCGGTGCTGCTGCCGCTCGACGGCCTCGTCACCGTCGAGCACGACGTCACCCCGGCCGAGCTGGAGCAGGTCGCGGCCCGGACCGGCTACTCGCGCTTCCCGGTCCGCCGCGACGGGCTCATGATCGGCTACCTGCACCTCAAGGACGTCCTCGAGTTCGAGGACCGCCACCGCAACCGGCCGATCGCGCCGTCGTGGATCCGGCCGATGCCGACCGTCTCGGTCGACGACCGGCTGCGCGCGATCCTGGCCCGGATGCAGCGCACCGGTGCGCACCTGGCCCGCGTCGAGGCCGCCGACGGCGAGCTGCTCGGCGTCGTCGCGCTCGAGGACGTGCTCGAGGAGCTCGTCGGCGAGATCCGCGACGAGGCGACCGCCGGGGCGCGGCGGGCGGTGCGCGGGCGGCGCTGAGGCGACGCCCCGGTGTGGAAGGCTGTTGCGCCGTGTCCGACGCGCCGCTCAGCTTCGACCCGATCGCCGAGGCGGGCCGCCAGTGGGAGGCCCGGTGGGGCGCCGCGGCGGCCGCGCAGATGACGGCGGCGACGTCGATCATGCGCGTCCAGCAGATCCTCCTCGCCCGCCTGAACGCGGCGCTCGAGCCGTTCGGGCTGACGTTCCCGCGCTACGAGGCGCTCATGCTCCTGCACTTCAGCCGCCGCGGGGCGCTCCCGCTCGGGAAGATGGGGGCGCGCCTGCAGGTGCACCGCACGAGCGTCACGAACCTCGTCGACGGCCTGGAGCGGGCCGGGCTGGCCGTCCGCTCGCCGCACCCGACCGACCGGCGCACGACGCTGGCGACGATCACCGAGCGCGGGCGCGAGGTCGCCGCGGCGGCGACCGAGGCGCTGAACGCGCTGCGCTTCGGGATGGACCCGCTCGACGACGCCGAGCTCGGCACGCTCGTGGCGATGCTCGAGCGCGTTCGCGCCTCCGGCGGCGACGTCGCGCCGGGGCGGGACGCCGCGCGCTGAGGCTCGCCCGCCCGTCGCCGCCGGGCGCGCGGCGCGCGCCCGGCGGCCTGTCCAACGACCGCCGGGGGCGCTACAGTCCGCCCGTATGCGGTCGTATACGAAAACCCTGCCTTGAGCTCGCGGCGTTCCCTCTCGGGCGGCCGGCGCCTGTCGACCAGCGACGAGGCCTACGACCGCGTCCGGCGCGACATCCTCGACGGCTCGCTCATGCCGGGCGACGTCATCGTCGAGGAGCGCGTCGCCAAGACCCTGAACATGAGCCGCACCCCGGTCCGCGAGGCGCTCCTGCGCCTGGAGCGCGAGAACCTGCTCGAGCGGACCGGCCGCAGCCTCTCGGTGCGCACGTTCTCCGGCGACGAGATCGCCGACATCTACTCGCTGCGCGCGCACATCGAGAGCTACGGCGCCCGGCTCGCCGCCGAGCGCGTGACCGACTACGAGATCGAGCAGATGGCCCGCGTCCAGGCCGACATGGTCCGCGAGACCGAAGCGCACCGCCTCGAGCCCGACCTCGACCGCCTGCGGCGCATCACGCAGCTCAACCAGCGCTTCCACCAGCTCGTCATCCGCGCCGCGCGCAGCCCCGCCCTCGAGCGGACGGTCTCCAGCCTCGTGCTGACGCCGCTGCTGTACCGCGCGCAGCTCTGGTACGACGAGGACAACCGCGAGCGCTCGGCCGCGGCCCACGACGAGCTGCTCGCCGCCCTGCGCGACCACGACCGAGACCGCGCCGAGCGGCTCTGGCACGACCACCTGCTCTACGGGCGCGACATCGTCCTGGCCAAGCTCGCCACGGACGAGTCGGGCGACGGCCTGCCCGGCTGATCCCCGCCCCGCCGCCCGTGGCCGGCGCGCGCGGCGCGGTCCGCGCGCGCCGTCGTCGCCGCCCGCTTCGGCGGGGCGTCGGCGTGCCCGAGAACCGAGACACCGGGGTCCGACGTGTTGGCCAGCGCGGGTCGCCCGCTTGTCGATTGACAACGCGGCGTCCATCTGAGTACGCTCGCGCACAACCGTATACAAAGGTATGCGGACCATCGGGTAAGGAGGAAGGACGAGGTGCATCACGGTTCGCTGTGGCCACGGCGCGTGGGTGCGCTGATGGCGATGCTGGCCATCGCACTGCCGGTCGCCGCCTGCGGGAGCGGGGACGACGACGGCGGCTCGACCGGAGGGGGCGGAGCGACGCAGGAGGCCGTCAGCGACGGCGTGGCTCACGCGCAGCAGCAGATCGACGAGTACTCGAAGGTCCCGCAGTTCGCGCTCGCGGACGCCGAGCCCGTCGACGTGCCGTCCCTGAAGGGCAAGCACATCTTCAACATCCCGATCAGCTCCCAGATCCCCTTCTTCGTCGACACCGACAAGGTGATGGAGCGGATCGCCAAGGAGGCGGGGCTCAAGTTCACCGAGTTCCGCAACGACGGCACGCCGAACCAGTGGGCCGACGGCATGAACCAGGCGATCGCCCAGAAGGTCGACATCATCAACCTCCAGGGCTCGCCGGACCCGAAGCTCCTGGTCCCGCAGCTGAAGCGGGCCAAGGAGGCCGGCATCCCGGTGACGATCACGCACTTCTACCAGGACGGCACCCAGCCGCCGGAGGAGGTCCTGCCGTACATCACCGGCTTCAGCACCGTGCCGTTCGAGACCGTCGGCCGGCTGCTGGCCGACTGGGCGATCGCCAAGAGCGACGGCAAGGCGAACGTCCTCGTCATCACCGCCGACGAGGTCTCGGCCAGCGAGCCGATCACGAGGGCGCTGAACGACGAGTTCGCCACCCAGTGC
>JADGIB010000142.1 GCA_019683665.1 Solirubrobacteraceae bacterium | reverse complement strand
CCGCCGCCCCGCCCGCCGACCCCGCGGCGGACCCCGCTCAGCCCGCCGGCTGACCGAGCGTCGTGAAGATGCCGACCTTGGCCAGGCGCTCCTGCGCGCGCAGGGCCAGGCCGTGGACCGGGACGTCGCCCGGCGCGACCGTCGCGCCCGTCCCCCACCGCTCCAGGACCGCGGCGACCGAGCGCCCGAGCGCCCGCACCGCGTAGCCGCCCTCGAGCACCCCGGCCAGCGGGATCCCGCGCCGCGCGCAGGCGCCGCCGACGAGCGCCGCCATCGTCGCGAACCCCTCCTCGGTCACCCGGCAGCTCGCGAGCGGGTCGTCGGCGTGCGCGTCGAACCCGGCCGAGACGAGCACGAGCTGCGGCTCGTAGTCGGCGATGAGCGGCACGACGACGTGGGCGACGAGCGACGTCCACGCGTCGTCCCCGGAGCCGCCCGGCACCGGCAGGTTCACCGTGTAGCCGGCACCCGCGCCCGTGCCGACGTCGTGCATCGAGCCGGTCCCAGGGTACAGCGGCGACTCGTGGATCGAGACGAACAGGATCTCGTCGGTCGCGTGGAAGATGTCGTTCGTCCCGTTGCCGTGGTGGACGTCCCAGTCGAGGATCAGGACCCGCTCGAGGCCGAGCACGTCGCGGGCGTGCTGGGCGGCGATCGCGACGTTGTTGAGCAGGCAGAAGCCCATCGCCCGCGCCATCTCGGCGTGGTGGCCGGGCGGGCGGTGCATCGAGAACGCGCACGGCGCCTCGCCCCGGACGACGAGCTCGGCGGCCGCGATCGCGCCGCCGGCGCCGTGCATCGCCGCCTCGAACGACTCGGTCACGACGAGCGTGTCGGCGTCGAGATGGCCGCCGCCGGCCGCGCACAGGTCGCGCAGCATGTCGACGTAGCTGGGCGGGTGGACCCGCTCGACCTGGGCCTCGTCGGCCCGCGGCGACAGCCGCCGCTCCCACCCCAGCCCGCCGCGCGCCTCGAGCTCGCGCTCGATGGCGACGATGCGCTCGGCCCGCTCGGGATGGGCGCCCGTGTCGTGGGCGAGCGACGACGGATGGCTGAGGAGGACCGGCGCGGCCACGCGGGTACCGTACCGGCGCCATGGCCTCGCCATCGTCCGTCCATCGCGCCGACGTCGCCGTCGTGGGCGCCGGAGCCGCCGGTCTGTTCACGGCGCTCACGGCCGCGCGCGCGGGCGCGCGCGTGGCCCTCGTGTCCGCCACGCCGCTGGCCCGCACGGCCAGCTACTGGGCCCAGGGCGGCCTGGCGGCGGCGCTCGCCGCCGACGACTCGCCCGAGCTGCACCTGGCCGACACCGAGCGCGCCGGGCGCGACCTCGTGCGCCGCTCGGCGGCCGAGGTCCTCTGCCGCGAGGCCCCCGACCGGGTCGCCGACCTCGTCGAGATGGGCGTGCGCTTCGACGCCGACCGCGAGGGCCGCCTCGCCCTCGGCCTGGAGGGCGGCCACTCGATCCGCCGGATCGTCCACGCGGGCGGCAGCGCCACCGGCCGGCGGCTCGTGCGCCAGCTCTCGGCCCTCGCCGTCGAGGAGCCGCGCATCGAGGTGATCGAGGGCTCGCGGGCGGCGGCGATCTGGACCGGCGACGGCCGCTGCCGGGGGCTCGTGCTCGAGGACGGCCGGGCGCTGTCGACCCGGGGCGTCGTCCTCTGCACCGGCGGCATGGCCGCGCTGTGGGCGCGGACGACGAACCCGCCCGGGTCGCTGGGCACCGGCCTGCTGCTCGCCCACCGGGCCGGCGCCGCGCTCGCCGACCTCGAGCTCATGCAGTTCCACCCGACCGCGGTGGCCGGGGTCCGCGGCCGCGAGGGCTTCCTCATCAGCGAGGCGATCCGCGGCGAGGGCGCCACGCTCCACAACGCCGACGGCGAGCGGTTCGTCGACGAGCTCGCGCCGCGCGACGAGGTCGCCCGCGCCGTCCACGCCGAGATGCGGCGGACCGGCGCCTCCTCGGTCGGCCTCGACATGCGCCACATCGACCCGGCGCTGTTCCCGAACGTCATCGCCGCGCTGCGCGAGGCGGGCGTCGACCCGGCGACCGAGCTCGTCCCCGTCGCCCCGGCCGCCCACTACGGGATGGGCGGCATCGTCACCGACCTCGACGGCCAGTCGACGGTCCCGGGGCTGTTCGCGGTCGGCGAGGCGGCCTGCACCGGCCTGCACGGCGCCAACCGCCTGGCCTCGAACTCGCTGAGCGAGTGCTGCGTCTTCGGCCGCCGCGCGGCGCTCGCCGCGCTCGACCTGCCGGAGCCGGCCGGGGACGCGCCCGCCCCCGAGCCCGAGCCGCTGCCGGTGCCCGGCCGCGAGACCCGCGACGCGCTCTGGCGCAACGCCGGCATCGAGCGCACCCGCGAGGACCTCGCGACGCTCCTGCTCGACCCGTATCCGATCGCGCGCCTGATCGGCGCCTGCGCGCTCGCCCGCGAGGAGACGCGCGGCGCGCACCTGCGCCGGGACTTCCCCGAGCGCGACCCGGCCCTCGACCACCGCCACGCCGTGGTCGAGCCGGGGCGGCGCCCGGCGTTCGCCGAGTGGGCTTAATCCCAACTCAACATCAGTCCGGCTTTCCTTCACACCGGAGGTGCACCCTCCAGCCTGTCGGAGAGGTTCGCGACGCGAGGAGCGCAAGGGTTCGCATGTACCAGTTCAGCCGCGTGATCTACCGGGAGCTTGCGCCGTACATCGACGACTCGCAGGCCCCCGTCCATGGACCCGAGGCCCATGCCGCGGTCCTGCGCGCGTGCGAGGCGACCATGGAACGGCTGGCCAACGACCGCCACTACTTCGCGCGCCCGGCGCGGACGCTGTTCAACGACATCCGGGTGTTCTTCCCGATGAGCCAGCAGGCGCGGGTGTGCCAGACCGTCACGCGCGTGATCGCGCTCGCCGAGGAGTGGCTCGACAGCCAGCCCCGGCGCGGGTTCGACATCAACGGCAACCCCCTGCAGTGCCGCGCGACGACACGCAAGGGGACGCCGTGCCAGCGCATGCCGTTGCCGCGCAACGGCTACTGCCCCAGCCACCAGCACCTGGCGGAGACGGAGGAGCCCGCCGAGCTGGTCGCGGCGTAGCCGGCGGCACGCCGGCGACACGCGACCGCCGCCTGCCCGGCGGCCGCGCGTCGCGTGCCGGCGCCGTTAGGGTGCCGGGCCGATGCTGCTCGGAGTCGACGTCGGAGGGACGTTCACGGACGCGGTGCTGGCCGTCGACGGCCGCCTCGTGACGGCGAAGGCGCCGACGACGCCGCACGACCAGTCCGAGGGCGTCATGGCCGCCGTCGCCGCCGCGCTCGAGCGCGCCGGACGGCCGGCCGCCGACGTGCGCGCGTTCGCCCACGGGATGACCGTCGCCACGAACGCGCTGCTCGAGGGCCGCGGCGCCCGCACCGCCCTGCTCGCCACCGAGGGCTTCACCGACCTCGTCGAGCTCGGCCGCCAGGCGCGCCCGGAGCTCTACCGCCTGTGCGCGGCGCGCCCGGCGCCGCTGACGCCGCCGCAGCGGCGCATCCCGGTGCCCGAGCGGGCCGGCCCCGACGGGATCCTGCGCCCGCTCGACGAGGCCGGGATCGCGGCCGTGCTCGACCGGCTCGCCGCCGTCGAGCCGGAGGCGGTCGCCGTCGTCCTCCTGCACAGCTACGCGTTCCCCGAGCACGAGCGCGCGCTCGGCGCCGCGATCGCCGACCGGCTGCCGGGCGTCCACGTGTCGCTGTCGCACGACGTCGTCGGGACGTTGCGCGAGTACGAGCGGGCGGCGACGACCGAGGTCGACGCGGCGCTGTCGCCGCTGCTGGCCGCCTACCTGCGCGCGCTCGCGGGCCGCGCCGCCGGCGCCGGGCTGCCGCGGCCGCGGATCATGCAGTCCAGCGGCGGGCTCGCGTCGCTGGAGGAGGCGGCCGCCCACGCCGCCCTCACCGTCCTCTCCGGCCCGGCGGGCGGCGCCGCCGCGGCCGCCCTCGTCGCCCGCCAGACCGGGATCGGCGACCTCCTGTGCTTCGACATGGGCGGTACGTCGTGCGACGTGTGCGTCGTCGACGGCGGCGCCGTGCGCGAGACCGCGGCCCGCGAGGTCGGCGGCCGCCCGCTCGCGCTGCCGACGGTCGACATCCACACGGTCGGCGCCGGCGGCGGCTCGATCGCCTGGCGCGACCCGGGCGGCGCGCTGCGGGTCGGGCCGCGCTCGGCGGGCGCCGACCCCGGCCCGGCCTGCTACGGGCGCGGCGGGACCGAGCCGACGGTCACCGACGCGAACCTCCTGCTCGGCCGGCTCGACCCCGACGGCGAGCTCGCGGGCGGCGTGCGCCTGGACCGCGACGCGGCCGAGCGGGCGGTCGCCGGCCTCGCCGCCCGGCTCGGGCTCGACCCGGTCGCCTGCGCCGAGGGGATCGTCCGGGTCGCGAACGCCGAGATGGTCCGGGCGCTGCGGGTGATGACGGTCGAGCGCGGCGTCGACCCGCGCGGCTACGCGCTGCTGGCCTTCGGCGGCGCGGGCGGCCTGCACGCGACCGCGATCGCCGACGAGCTCGGGATCGGCCGGATCGTCGTGCCGCGCGCGTCGGGCGTCCTGTCGGCCCTCGGCCTCGCCGTCGCTGACCGCCGCACCGACACCCGGCGCAGCGTCATGCTCGCCGGCGACGCGCTGACCGACGCGGCGATCGCCCGGGCGGTCGAGGCGATCGCGGGCGGGCCGCCGGCGCCCGGCGTCGAGCGCCGCGTCGCGCTCGACCTGCGTTACGCGGGCCAGTCGTTCGAGCTGACCGTGCCGTGGGCGGGCGACGTGCGCGAGGCGTTCCACGCGCTCCACGAGGAGCGCTACGGCTACCGCGACCCGGAGGCCGAGGTCGAGCTCGTCACGATCCAGGTGTCCGAGGTCGAGCCCGGCCCGGCGCTGGCCCCCGCCGCCGCCGGCGGCGCGCGCGGGCCGGCCCGCCGGCGCGCGGTGACGATCGACGGGCGGGCCGTCGAGGCCGACGTCTGGGTCGGCGAGCTCGCCCCCGGGGCGCGGCTGGCGGGCCCGGCCGTGTGGCAGGGGCCGGAGGCGACGCTGCTCGTCGCGCCCGGCTGGTCGGGGGCGGTCGACGAGGCGGGGACGGTGATCCTTGGACGCGATTGAGCTGCAGGTCCTGGCCGGCGCGCTGCGCGCCGCCTGCGAGGAGATGGGCGCGGTCCTCATCCGCTCGGCCCACTCGTCGAACATCAAGGAGCGCCGCGACGCCTCGACCGCGCTGTTCGACGCCCGCGGCGAGATGGTCATGCAGGCCGAGCACATCCCCGTCCACCTCGGGGCGATGCCGACGGCGGTCGCGGCGGTGCTCGACGAGGACCACCGGCCCGGGGTCTCCTGGATCCTCAACGACCCCTACCGCGGCGGCACCCACCTGCCCGACATCACGGTCATCACGCCGGTCTTCGCCGAGGGCAACGAGCTGCTCGGGTTCGCCGCCTCGCGCGCGCACCACGCCGACGTCGGCGGGCGGATCCCCGGGTCGATGCCGGCCGACTCGCGCACGCTCGACGAGGAGGGGGTCGTCATCGCGCCGCGGGTGCTCGACGAGGCCGCGATCGACGAGCTGACCGCGCGGATGCGCCAGCCGGCGGAGCGCCGCGCCGACCTGCGCGCCCAGCTGGCCGCCAACCGCGTCGGGGCGCTGCGGATGCGCCGGCTCGCCCAGCGGGTCGGGCTCGACGGGCTGCGGGCCGGGTTCGCCGAGGTCCTCGACTACGCCGAGCGGCGCACCCGCGCCTGCCTGGCCGCGCTGCCGGACGGGACCCGCACGGCGACCGACGTCCTCGAGGCCCCCGACGGGGACCTCGAGCTGCGCGTCGCCGCGACCGTCGACGGCGACGAGCTCGTCCTCGACTTCGCCGGGTCGGCCGCCCAGCACGACGGCAACCTCAACTGCCCGCTGTCGGTGACGGTCAGCGCCTGCGTCTTCGCGGTGCGCGTCCTCACCGACCCCGACATCCCCTCCAGCGCGGGCGCGCACCGGCCGGTCCGCGTGCTCGCCCCCGAGGGCAGCCTCCTGAACGCGCGCCCGCCGGCGGCGGTCGTCGGCGGCAACGTCGAGACCTCCAGCCGCGTCGCCGACCTCGTCCTGCGCGCGTTCGGGCGCGCCTGCGGGCAGGGCACGATGAACAACCTCACGCTCGGCAACGAGCGCTTCACGTACTACGAGACGCTCGGCGGCGGGCAGGGCGCCTGCCCGGACGCCGACGGGCCGTCCGCCGTCCACGTGGCGATGAGCAACACGCTCAACACGCCGGTCGAGGCGCTCGAGCGGACGTTCCCGCTGCGGGTGACGCGCTACGCGCTGCGGCGCGGGTCGGGCGGGGCGGGCGCGTTCCGCGGCGGCGACGGCGTCGTGCGCGAGGTCGAGGCGCTCGAGGACGTGACGTACTCGCTCATCACCGAGCGCCGCCGGCACGCCCCGCCGGGCGCGGCGGGCGGCGCCGACGGCGCGCGCGGGCGCAACCTCGTCGCCGGCGAGCCGGTCGGCCCGAAGGCGACCGGGGTCCTGCGCGCGGGCCAGCGGCTGACGATCGAGACGCCCGGCGGCGGCGGCCACGGCGCGGCCGGGTCGCCGCCCGGGTCCGCGGCGTGACATCCTGCCCGCCATGCGAGTGGGGTTCTGCGGACTGGGGATCATGGGGTCGCGGATGGCGGCCCACGTCGTCGCGGCCGGCCACGACGTGACCGTGTGGACGCACACGCCGGGCAAGGCCGAGGCCTGGGCCGAGCGGCACGGGGCGCGGGCGGCCGGCACCCCGGCGCAGGCCGCCGAGGGCGCCGACGCCGTCATCACGATGCTCGTCGACGGCGAGCAGGTCGCGTGGGCGCTCGACGGGATCACCGAGCCGCTGTGCATCGACATGTCGACGATCGGCGCGCCGGCCGCGCGGGCGCTCGCGCAGGGGCGGCGCTTCATCGACGCCCCGGTGAGCGGCTCCACCCCCGGGGCCGAGAGCGGGACGCTGACGATCATGGCCGGCGGCGCGCCGGAGGACGTCGAGGCGGCGATGCCGCTGCTGCGGGCGATGGGCGAGCGGATCGTCCACGTCGGGCCGGTCGGGCACGGCCAGGCGATCAAGGTCATCACCAACGCGGTCGCGGCCGCGAACGCGGCGACGCTCGCGCAGGCGCTCCTCGTCGGCGAGCGCTGCGGCCTCGACCTCGACGCCCTGATCGAGCTGCTCGGCGCGACGGCGTCGGCCTCGCGGATGGTCGACCTGAAGGCGCGGCCGATGGCCGAGCGCGACTACACGACGCTGTTCAAGCTCGAGCAGATGCTCAAGGACGTGCGGCTCTGCCTGGAGCAGGCGCATGAGGCGCACGCGCCGTTCCCGGCCGCCGCGGCGGCGGGCGAGCTGCTGGAGGGCGGCATGGCGCGCGGGCTCGGGGAGGCCGATTTCGCGGCTGTCAAGGAGGTCGTGGACGGATTGGCCGGCCGGCCAGCCGTTTCCCCCTAATGGGTGGGGGTATTTGGACAACCGCGTGTGCGTCTGCAACGATGGCCGCACGTTCCCGCGCGCTGACGGGCCGTCTCTCCCCGACGCACGCGCGGGACTTTCGTCGTCCTGAACCCGAACCTTCCTTTTCATGCCTCCTGCCTTCAAGGAATGGGCGGTCACCGTCCGGGCGCTTGCCGAAGGTGAGCAGCTGGTGACCCTCCGGAAGGGCGGAGTCCGCGAGAGCGACAAGCAGTTCCGGCTCGAGCACGACCGCTTCTTCCTCTATCCGACGTTCGACCACCAACGCGGCGACTGCGTGCGCGCCTCCCACCAGCCGGAGCTGCGGCGCGCGCTGGAGGAGGGCGTGTGGCCCGACGGCGAGACCCCCGAGGACTCGCTGTGGTTCGACGGCGGGATCGACCAGCCCGACCGCGTCCGCATCCGGGCCTGGGCCGAGATCGCCGGCCACTTCCAGATCGACGACCCCCGCCGCGTCGACGCGCTGTCCCCCTACTACGTGTGGACGCCCGACTACGCCGAGAAGCGGCTGGCCTGGAAGCGCCGGCAGCCGCTCCACGTGCTGCTGCTGCGCGTCTACCGGATCCCCCGTCCGGTGACCGTCAAGGTCAAGGACGAGTACCTCGGCTGCCGCTCGTGGCTGGAGCTCCAGCGCGACCTCCCGTTCGAGGGCACGCCGGTCCTGTCCGACGACGAGTTCGAGCGCGCCTCCGAGGAGATCTGCGCGATCGTCGGCGGGCGCGAGCTGGCGCTGGCCTAGCGCCGCATGGGCAGCTCCGACACGCGGCCATCGGGTCGACCCGGGTCCATGGCCGACCCCGAGAGGAGCCTCGACGGCATCCTGCGCGACGCCCGGCGCGTCCTGTGCGTCGGGATCGGCGGCGGCGGTGACTGCGTCGGCACGCTCGTCGTCGCCGACCTCGCCCGCCGCTTCGGCGCGGACGCGGTCTGCGGCGGGCTGACCTGGGAGCGCCGCGTCGTGGACCCGCTCCCCGGGCCGCGGCGCCTCGACGAGCTCGACGGCCACGAGCCGCTGAACGGCGCGGTCGCCTGGGCGCGGCCGCACACGACCGGCCCCGGCGGCTTCGCCTTCGCCGAGTCGCGCCTGGCGGGCGTCCTCGGCGAGCCGGTCCTGCTCGTCGACCCGACCCCCGGCCCGGCCGGGGTGGCCGCCGCGCTCGACGACGCCTGCGCGCGGCTGGGCTGCGACCGCGTCGCGCTCGTCGACGTCGGCGGGGACGTCCTCGCCGTCGGCGACGAGCCCGGGCTCGGGTCGCCGCTGGCCGACGCGGTCCTGCTCGCCGCCGGCGCCCGGCGGCGCCCGGCCGGGCTCTTATACACATCTGCCGCGGCCGCCGCTAGGCAGT
>JADGIB010000141.1 GCA_019683665.1 Solirubrobacteraceae bacterium | reverse complement strand
CGCGCTCGGGCGCACCGGCGCGTAGATGCGGTCGTCGACCGGCAGCGGCAGCGACCGCCACACCGGCGCGTGGCGGTCGGCGGTCTCGGCCACGAGCGGGTCGAAGGCGACGATCCGGTCGTAGTTGCCGGGGTCGGTGAGCGCGAGCTCCGACTCGCGCCACTCGAGGTCGGGGTGGTCGACGCCGCCGGCCCGCTTCAGCGGCTCGGTGACGAAGCCGAGCGTCGCGGCGCGCAGGTCGTGCAGCGTGCCCGGCGGCAGGATCTCCGGGCGGAAGACGACGACGACGTGCGCGCCCCACGCCTCGAGCGCGTCGCGCAGCGCCTCGGCGTCGTCGCCGACGCCGGCGCGGAAGTCGAAGAAGCGCGGGCGCAGGCCGCCGGCCGGCGCCGACAGCGCGCACTGGGAGAAGTAGGTCTGCTGGCCGACGAACGCGACCCGGATGGGCTCGCCGAAGCGGGGCTGACGCATGGGCGCGCCGTACAGTACGGCCCCGCCGATGCGCGTCGCGTTCCTCACCCAGGACCTGCAGCTGTCCGGCGGCGTCGGCGTCGTCGTGGAGCACGCGTCCCAGCTCGCCCGCCGCCACGGGTTCGACGTGTCGCTCGTGCTCACGGCGCGCCAGGCGGAGCCGGACTGGTCGTTCCGCGGCCTCGAGCACCTCCACGTCGTGCCGCTCGAGGACGCGCGCGCGATGCGCTTCGACGTCGCGGTGTCGACGTGGTGGGAGACCGCCGACTGGCTCTTCGACCTCGACGCCCACCGCTACGCGTCGTTCGTGCAGTCGCTGGAGGAGCGCTTCTACCTGCCCGAGGAGCCCGAGCGGATCGCCGCCGGGCTGACGCTCGACCTGCCGGTGCGGTTCATCACCGAGGCGCGCTGGATCGCGCGGGCGCTGGAGGCGCTGCGCGGCGGGCGCGACCGGGCGTTCCTCGTGCGCAACGGCGTCGCCAAGGACGTCTTCGCCTCCCCGCCCGCCGCGCCGGTCGCCCTGCACGGGCCGCTGCGGATCCTCGTCGAGGGGTCGCCGCGGATCGCGTTCAAGGGCGTGGCCGACGCGCTCGCGGCGACGGCGGCGATGCGCGAGCCGCACACGGTCACGCTCGTCACCCCCGACCGCGACGGCGAGGACGTGCCCGGCGTCGACCGGCTCGTGCGGGCCGTCCCGCACCCGGAGATGGCGCGCCTGTACGCCGAGCACGACGTCATGCTGAAGCTGTCGCGCGTGGAGGGGATGTTCGGCCCGCCGCTGGAGGGCTTCCACATGGGCGCCACCTGCGTCGTCACGCCCGTCACCGGCCACGAGGAGTACGTGCGCCACATGGTCAACGGGCTCGTCGTCGACTGGGACGACCCGCGCGGGACCGCCCGCGCGCTCGACCTGCTCGCCCGCGACCGGGCGCTGCTGCACCACCTGCGCTGCGGGGCGCTGGCCACCGCGCGGGCGTGGCCGTCGTGGGAGCAGGCGGGCGCGTTCATGGCGCTCGCGCTGCGGCGGATCGCGGCCGAGCCGCCGCCGTCGCCGCGGGTGACCGGCGCCCGCCTCGTCCGCGACTTCCAGCGCAACCTCGCGCTCGGCCAGCGCCTGACGATCGACCACACGATCACGTCCGGCGTCCTGAAGGACCTGCGCGAGCAGAACGCCTACAAGGTCGGCGTGTGGCTGCGCGGCGTGTTCCTGAAGGTCACCGGGCCCGCCCGCCGGCTCAAGGCCTGGCTGGCGGCCCGGCGCGGCTGACGCGCCCGCCGCCCGCGCCAGGCCCGGCGTACGACGCGCGTCCGCCGCGCCCGCGGATCGGGGCGCGCATGGTCATCCCGCTGACGCGACGCGCCCTGAGCGGGCGACCCCGCGGTACCCGTCGTCGGCACGCTTCCCGACGAACGGGGTGTCGTGCGCAGGGGATGGATCGCGCCGGACGACCGCCCGCCGCGGCGCGCGCCGCGCGCGCGGGCCCGCCGCGGGAGCGGGCCCGCCGTCAGCCCTGCAGGAGCGGCGGCAGCTCGGCGGCGAGCACCTCGCGCACCGTGCGCGGCGCGTGCCCGGTGAGCCGCTCGACCGTGTCGGTGACCGTGTCGAGGTAGCCCTCGCGGGTCGCGCGGCCGAAGTCGGCGACGATCTTCGCCACCGGCTCGGGCAGGCCGGCGTGCTCGACGAGCCCGGCGATGAGCGCGGCGTCGTCGACCTTGACGACCTCGACCGGCTTGCCGCTGACCTCGGCGGCGATCTCGGCGACCGTGTCCTCGGTGACCGCCTCGGGGCCGGTGATCTCGTAGGCCTGGCCCTCGTGGCCGTCGGTCGAGAGCACGACCGCGGCGGCGTCGGCGCAGTCGGCGCGCGAGACGTACGCGGTGCGCCCGTCGCCCTTGTTCGTCACCAGCTTGCCGCCGGCGACGGCCTGGGCGGCGCCGGTGGCCTGGAACTCGGCGTAGATGCCGTTGCGCAGGAACGTCCACTGCAGGCCGCTGTCGCGCAGCGCCTGCTCGGTCGCGCGGTGCTCCTCGGTGACCGGGGACGGGTTGTCGGGGACCGGGTTGGAGATCGACGTGTAGGCGACGTGGCGGACCCCGGCGGCCTTGGCGGCGTCGATCGCCGCCTGGTGCTGCGGGATGCGGCGGCCGATGTCGCTGGCGCTGATGAGCAGGAGCTTCTCGATGCCGGCGAACGCCTCGGCCAGGCCGTCGGGCTGGTCGAAGTCGCCGTGGCGGACGGTCGCCCCCTTGGCGGCGACGCCGGCGAGCTTGTCGGGGCTGCGGGTCACGAGCACGAGGCTGGCCGGGTCGACGCCGCGCCGCAGCAGCGCGTCGATGGTGAGCCCGGCGAGCTGGCCCGAGGCGCCCGTGATGCCGATCGTGGTCATGCGTCCTCCGTCGTCGATTCGTCGTCGTCGCGGTTGCGAATGTGCGGCCGGGAACTGTAACCGATCTGGTTGCGGTTGTAGGCTGGACGCGATGAGCCGCCCGACGAACACGCAGTTCGCGGTCGCCGCCCACGTGCTCCTGCTGCTGGCCGAGGACCCGCGCCGGCCCCGCAGCTCCGAGGAGATGGCGCCCAGCGTCCAGGCCAGCCCGGTCTACCTGCGGCGCGTGCTCGGGCACCTGCGCCGCGCCGGCCTCGTCGTGTCGCGCCCCGGCGCCGGCGGCGGCTGGCAGCTCGCCCGCGCCGCCGCGGACGTCACGCTCGGCGACGCGTGGCGCGCCGTCCAGGGCGACGACCCGGTCCTCGGGCTGCACGGCCCGGCCGAGGCGTGCCCGGTCGGGCGCGAGGTCGGCGCGCTGTTCGTCGGCCTCCAGGACCGCGTGTCGCGGGCGATCGAGGCCGAGCTCGACCGCACGACGCTCGCGCAGGCGGCCGCGCGGCTCACCGCCCCGCCGGCCGCCGCCTGAGCGCCGCCTACAGCACCTTCGCCAGGAAGTCGCGCGTGCGCGCCTCGCGCGGGTTGCCGAGCACCTCGGCCGGCGTGCCCCGCTCGATCACGCAGCCGGCGTCCATGAAGACGACCTGGTCGGCCACCTCGCGCGCGAAGCCCATCTCGTGCGTGACGACGATCATCGTCATGCCGGTCGCCGCGAGGCCCCGGATGACGTCGAGCACCTCGCCGACGAGCTCGGGGTCGAGCGCCGACGTCGGCTCGTCGAACAGCATGAGCTTCGGGTCCATCGCCAGCGCCCGCGCGATCGCGACGCGCTGCTGCTGGCCGCCGGAGAGCTGCGACGGGTAGGCGTCGGCGCGGTCGGCCAGCCCGACCCGGCCGAGCAGCTCCCGGGCGCGGGCGACCGCGTCGGCGCGGCGCACCTTGCGCACCCGGCACGGCGCCTCGATGACGTTCTCGAGCGCCGTCATGTGCCCGAACAGGTTGAAGTGCTGGAAGACCATGCCGATCTCGGCGCGCTTGCGCGCGATCTCGGCCTCCTTCAGCTCGTAGAGGCGATCGCCGCGCTGCTCGTAGCCGACGAGGTCGCCGTCGACCCAGATGCGCCCGGCCTGGATCTTCTCCAGGTGGTTGATGCAGCGCAGCAGCGTCGACTTGCCCGACCCCGACGGCCCGATCAGGCACGTGACCGTCCCCGCCGGCACCGACAGGTCGACGCCCCGCAGCACCTCGACGCGGCCGAAGCGCTTGTGGACGCCCTCGGCCTTCACCATCGGCTCGCTCACGGCGTGCCCTCCACCTTCGCGTGGCGCGGCACCGCGTAGCGCCACAGCCGCTGCCACCACGTCTCGGGCTCGTTGCGGCGGAAGCCGCGCCCGTAGCGGCGCTCGAGGAAGTACTGGCCGATCGACAGCAGCGTCGTGACGACGAGGTACCAGATCGACACGGTGATGAGCAGCGGGATCTGCTGGTAGTTGACGGCGTAGATGAGCTGGCCGGCGTAGAGCAGGTCCTTGACCGCGATGACGCTGACGAGCGAGGTCGTCTTCAGCATCGAGATCGTCTCGTTGCCGGTCGGCGGGATGATGACGCGCATCGCCTGCGGCAGCACGATCCGGCGCATCGTCTGCAGCCGGGTCATGCCCAGCGCCTGCGCCGCCTCCGACTGCCCCTCGTCGACCGAGAGGATGCCGGCGCGGACGATCTCGGCCTGGTAGGCGGCCTGGTTGAGGCCGAGGCCGAGCATCGCCGCCACGAACGGGGTGATGACGCTGTTGGCGCTGAAGTCGAAGAAGACGACGTTCGTGAACGGGATCCCGATCGAGATCGTCGGGTACACCGCGGCGATGAAGTTCCAGAACAGCAGCTGGACGAGCACGGGCGTGCCGCGGAACAGCCACACGTAGACGTAGGCGCCGCCCGACACGAGCGGGTTCGGCGACAGCCGCATGACCGCCAGCAGCGTCCCGAGGACGATGCCGATGACCATCGCGATGACGGTCAGCTCCAGCGTGAGGACGAGACCGTCGAGGATGCGGCTGGAGAACAGGTAGTCGCCGACGGTCGACCAGCCGAAGCGGTCGTTCGTGACGACGGAGCGGACGATCGTCGCCGCGAGGACGACGACGATCGCCGCGGCGATCCAGCGACCCGGGTGGCGGAGGGGGACCGCCTTGATCTCGTCCGGTGGGACAGAGGAGCCCGCGGGGGCGGTCCCCGCGGGCTCCGGGACGGATTGGCTCAGGACTCGGCTCCGTTGATCACCGGGTCATCGATGGCGCCGGCCTCGATGCCCCACTTCTCCAGGATCTCCATGTAGGTGCCGTCGGCCATGACCGCCTTCAGCGCCTCGAGGATCGGCTCCGCGAGCCCGCTGTCCTTCGGCACGGCGATGCCGTAGGGCGCGGTGCCGTACGGGGTGCCGGTCGACTTGAACTGCCCGTTGGACTGCTTGACCTGGTAGTCGGCGACGGGCGAGTCGGCGAGGCTGATCTGGGCGCGGCCGGACTGCAGCGCCAGGTTCGCCCCGTTCTGGTCCGGGAAGGTGGACAGCTCGACGGCGGGCTTGCCCTCCTCCTCGCACTTCGCCGACTGGGCCTCGACGTCGGCCTGCTGGGTCGTGCCCTTCTGGACGGCGACCTTCAGCCCGCACAGGTCCTCGAGGCCGTTGACCTCGGTGCCGCCCTCGGCCTTCGTGAAGAAGGACGTGCCGGCCCGGAAGTACGTCACGAAGTCGACGGTCTCCTCGCGCTCCTTCGTGTCGGTGAACGACGACATGCCGATGTCGTATTTCCCGGACGCCAGGCCCGGCAGGATCGCGTCGAAGCCGGCCGCCTCGAACTTCATCTCGACGCCGAGCTTCTCGCCGATGGCGGCGGCGAGGTCGGGATCCATCCCGACGATCGTCTGGCCGTCCTCGTCGATGAACTCGTTCGGCGGGTAGGCGGCGTCGGTCGCGACGGTCAGCGTGCCCTTGTCGGCGTACTCGGCCGGCAGCTCGATCGCCGCCGCGGTCGTGGCCGTCGCGGCGTCCGTGCCGCCGGTCGCGGTCGTCGAGCTGTCGTCATCGCTCCCGCAGCCGGCCGCGACGGCGGTCAGCGCGAGACAGGCGAGGAGGGCGGCCGCGCGGCCCCGCTTCATGGTCCTGATCACTGTGGGTCCTTGGTGAATCGTTGGTCAGAACTGAGCACTGTACGGCAGGACGCTCCGGTTTTTCAGCCCGCTCATCAGCTCTGCCACCCAGGGCTGCCGATCGTGGAGGTCGTCGGTCCGGACGTTCGGGATGACAAGACGGACCTTTCCGCCGGGCGCCGTGCGGAAGCGCGCCGCCTTGCGCCAGCGCTTCGGGATCTCCGCCGAGGCGACCGCGGCGCGCACCTTCGCGACGTCGCCGGGCGCGACGGTGACGATGACGTCGTCGTCGTCGCCGGACACCGGGGTCGGGCCGGTGTCGCCGGTCGCCGGGAGCTCCTCCTCGTCGAGCGGGGCGTCCGCCGGGCGGACGTCGGCGCGGCTGGAGGCGACGTCCGCCGGCACCGGCGCTCCGAGCGGGTACAGGATCGCGTTCAGCACCAGCCGCTCGTCCTGCTCCTTCCAGGAGCGGAAGAACGGGTTGAAGCCGAACAGGACGCTGCGCCCCGCGCCGGTCGTCGTCTCGACGACGGCGGGACGGCCGGCCAGGCCGGACGCGTTCTCGGTCAGGCCGTACTTGCCGACGAGGTTGACGTAGTTGGCCGGGTCGGTCCCGTAGGTGACGACGGCCTTGCCGTTGTCGCCGAGGGTGGCCGGGTTGAAGATCGGGTTGCCGGTGGCGTCCCGGTAGATCCAGCCGCCCTCGTCGAAGCCCCACGCGACCGGGCTCGTCGTGTCGAACACGCCGTCGAACGTCGAGCCGGGCGTCGCCAGGCCGCTGATCGTGCTCGTGTTCAGCGTCGTCAGCCCGGCGTTGCGCGCCGAGGTCACGCCGTTGGCGTTGTAGGCGACGTAGCGCCCGCCGGCGTTGACGAACGCCTGCAGCGAGGCCGTGTCGGAGATCGTCGAGCCGGGGTTCACGAGCGCGGTGACGCCCATCGTCCGCAGGTTGGGCAGGTCGGCGTTCGTCACCGGCACGAGGATCGACGCCGGCAGCCCCATCTTCTCCAGCAGCACGAAGTACATCTCGCAGAACGCGGTGCTGCTCGTGCAGTGGGCGCCGTTCGTCTTCGGGTTGCCGGGCACCGAGGCGCCCGCGTACAGGCCGATCCTCGGCGTGGCCAGCGCGTAGTGCTCGACCGGGTAGCCGTCGAGCAGGTGCACCGGCGTGTTGCGCTTCGCCGCCAGCGCCTGCAGGTCGATGCCGAGCAGGCTGCTGCGGTCGACGAGCGCGGCGCCGGTCTCGAAGTGGACGCCGTCGGCGTCGAAGGCGGCGGCGGCGCGGTCGACCTTCGCGCCCCGGGCCAGCAGGTCGGCGACGAGCGCCAGGCCCTGCATCGAGTCGGTGTCGAACGCGTACACGTCGCCCTCGCCGGTCTCGACCGTGCCGACCTGCGGCGTGCCGATCTCGGTCATCGGCGTCCCGGCGGGCAGCGGCGCCGTCAGGAAGCCGTTGCCGGCCATCCCGCGCTGGAGCGAGTACGACCAGGTGACGACGTCGTACCAGAAGCGGTACGTGATGAACGGGTTCTCGCCGAGGATGGCCTGGATCCAGTGCTTCTGCGGCTGGGCCATCGGGATGTAGAGCGTCCCGGCGGGCAGCGTGCCGGCCGTCTCCGGCTCGCCGAACTCCCGCAGGCCGCTCACCTCGACGTCCTGCTCGAGCCGGTAGACGTGGACGCCGAGCTCCTGGAGGTCCTTCAGGAGCTTCGCCGCGTCACCGGCGTGCAGCCCGGGCCGGAAGAAGTACCCGCAGACCGGGTGGCTCGGCTGCTGGATGATCTCCGAGTGCAGCGGGCTGACGAGCTTGTTGGGCTGCAGCTCGCAGGCAGCGCCCTGGTCGACGGCCTCCTGCCACTGCGCCACCCACTCGCGCATGAGCTCGACCTTGTGCTCCGACGTGACGTTGATCGTCTCGTCGATCGCGAGGTAGTGGTCGTAGACCTGCTTGCCGTACGACTCGCTCGTCCCCTTCTCGAACGTCATCCCGGCGGCGCCCATGACGAGCGACGGCACCGAGTCGCCGTACTCGGGGGTGAAGAGGTCGTACGTGTTGTAGTTGCGGTACTGCGAGGACTGGTCGTTGAACGCGGCCTGCAGGCGCGGGCCGATCTTGTTCTGGATGAAGTCGAGCGAGAAGTACGACAGCTCGTGGTGGACCGGGTCCTCGTTGGGCGGGAAGAAGTAGCCCGACGACTGCTGGTGCGCGTCGATGAAGAACGGCCCCGGGTACTTGTTCATCTCGGGGATGAAGAGGGTGTTCTCCTTGTAGTTGCGCACCCCGAAGTCGCGGTTGGGGTCGAAGCCCCACGCGGTCGTCCGCTGCCCGGCGTCGCGCCCGTCCGGGTTGCGCACCTGGTTGAGGAACAGCGTCAGGTTCTGCAGCCGCTTGACGTTGTCGCAGTCCAGGCGCGCGGCGAGCTCGTACATGACGCGGCTGATCGCCTCGCCGGCCGCCGGCTCGTTGCCGTGCGGGGTCGCGGTGATCCAGCCGAACGCCGGCCGCTCCTCGGCGGCGGCGAGCCCCTCCGAGGCCGG
Organism: Solirubrobacteraceae bacterium; assembly: GCA_019683665.1. Taxonomy (GTDB): domain Bacteria; phylum Actinomycetota; class Thermoleophilia; order Solirubrobacterales; family Solirubrobacteraceae; genus Capillimicrobium. Next base: position 372 of record JADGIB010000141.1, on the reverse strand, counting down.
GATCGTCCCGGCCCGGATGCCCGACCAGAACGCGGCGTCGTTGCGGCCCGCGTCGAGGTTGGCGATGTTGGCGGGCGAGCTGATCACGTAGTACTTCAGCTCGCGCGTGCCGAGCGTGCTCGTCCCGATCGTCTTCGAGACGACCCGCACGCGCGGGTTGTCGCGCGTCGCCTCGACGAGCGCGTCGCCGTAGCGGTAGAGGTCCGCGGTCGGGCGGCGCGAGCCGGTCCCGGTGCCGCCGGCGCCCAGCGGGACGCCGACGACCTGCTGGAACGTCGGGATCGACGGATCGAACTCGACCTCCGGCGTGCAGCCCACCGGGTCCGGGGCGGCGGCCGCCCCGGCCGGGCGCGCGGGCGGGGGCGCCCCCGT
>JADGIB010000140.1 GCA_019683665.1 Solirubrobacteraceae bacterium | reverse complement strand
CCGGCGCCCCCGCGGTGGGGGGGGGGGCCCCCGCCCAGGCCGCGCAGGATCGCCGCCGCGTCGCCCTCGTCGTAGGGGCCGTGCTGGCAGTCCAGCAGCACCCAGTCGTACCCGGCGGCGGCCAGCGGGCCGATGCTCGCCGGGCCGAGGACGGCGGCCCCGCCGAGGGCGGCCTCGCCCCGGGCCCACCGCTCGGCCAGCCACGGGTGCGTCATCGCGCCGCCTCCTCGGCCTCCCGCGGCTCGAGGCCCAGCAGCCGGCGCGGCACGTCCTTCGACATGACGTCGATCTCGTCCTCGGCGAACCCCGCCTCGAGCAGGCGCGCGAGCATCCACAGGTAGGCGGGCACGCCGGGGGCGGTGCCGAGCAGCCCGGCGTCGGTCGAGAGCGTGACGTGCTCGACGCCGATCCCGCGCAGGGTGCCGGCGAGCGCGTCGCCGAGCGACAGCACCTGGAACGTCGTGAACTCGCACGCCGCGCCGGTCTCCTCGCAGAGCGCGCGGTAGGCCTCGGGAGGGGCCGGGGCGGTCATGAGCGCGTGCGTGATGCAGATGCGCTCGACCCCGCGTGCGTGCGCGGCCCGGACGGTCGCCCACACCTCCTCGGTGCTCAGGTGCCCGGTCCCGAACGCGATTCCAGCCTCGGCGATCCGGTCCAGGCACTCGAGCACCTCGGGCCGGACCGCGCCGTCGTCGTCGAGCGTGTGGACGACGCGCGGGGTCATCGGCACGACGGACTTGACGAGGACCTCGGCCGGGTGGATGCCCTCGCCCTGCTGGCGCAGCTTCTCCCCGTAGGCGGCGAGCGTCGGGGCGCCGACGAGCCGAGCGCCGAAGGCGACGGCCTTGTCGACCGCGTACACGTTCCAGCCGCCCGCCTGGTTGTTGAGCCAGTGCGAGCCGAACACGTCGAAGCCGTCGGCCAGGTCGGCGTGCGCCGTGGCCAGCCAGGCGGCGTCCTCCATGCCGGTCAGGTGATCCTTGAGCACGACCGCGCGCATGCCCGCGGCCGAGGCGGCCTCGGCCGCCTGGAAGGCGTCCATGACGCGTAGCTGCGGGGACGGGTCGCAATGGAGGTGCAGGTCGATGCTGCCGCGCAGCAGCGCCTGCGCCCGCTCCCGGGTCTCGTCGTCGAGCGCCTCGTACCACCGCCGGTGGGGTTCCTGCATGGCGGAGATCTCCGCCACGAGGGCGGCGGTCTCATCCTGCCGCGCCAACGCGACTCCTCTCATCGGCGGCCACCTCGGCCGCGCCGTCGAGGGCACGACCGGTCTCGGGGTCGAAGAACCGCAGCCGGTCCGGTCGGACTGTGAACGTCAGCGCCTCACCGGGCAGCAGGCGCCGGTCGGCGTCCAGGCGGGCGACGACCGGGATCGGCCCCCCGCCGGACGGCAGCTCGGCGTGCACGAGCTGCTCGGAGCCGAGCGTCTCGACGAGCCGGCACGACGCGGCCAGCCCGGCCGCGCCCGGCGGCCCGGCGTCGAGGTGCTCGGGCCGCACGCCGACGGTGACGTCGCGCCCGGCGTGGGCCTCGAGCCCGGCCGGCGCAGGGTCGAGCACGAGCGCCTGGTCGCCGATGCGGCAGGTGAGGCCCTCGCGGCCGCGCTCCAGCCGCCCGGCGACCAGGTTCATCGGCGGGCTGCCGAGGAAGCCGGCCACGAACAGGTTCGCGGGCCGGTCGAACACCTCCTGGGGGGTGCCGCACTGCTGCAGCACGCCGTCGCGCATGACCGCGATCCGGTGTCCCATCGTCATCGCCTCGACCTGATCGTGGGTGACGTAGATCGTCGTGACGCCGAGCTCGCGCTGGAGCGCCATGACCTCGACGCGCATCTGCCCGCGCAGCTTCGCGTCGAGGTTCGACAGCGGCTCGTCCATCGCGAACACCTTCGGGTGGCGGACGATCGCGCGCCCCATCGCGACCCGCTGGCGCTGGCCGCCCGACAGCCGCCCTGGCCGCCGGTCGAGGTGCTCGGCGAGCCCGAGCCGCTCGGCGACCCGCTCGACCGTCGCGCGGATCTCCTTGCGCGGCATCCCCTGGGCCCGCAGCGGGAAGGCGATGTTGTCGAACACCGTCATGTGCGGGTACAGGGCGTAGCTCTGGAAGATCATCGCCACGTCACGCGCCTTCGGCGGGAGGTCGTTGACCACCCGCCCGTCGATGCGGATCTCGCCGTGCGAGATCCGCTCCAGGCCGGCGACCATGCGCAGCGCGGTCGTCTTCCCGCATCCGGAGGGCCCGACGAACACGAGCAGCTCGCCGTCGGGGATCTCGAGCTCCAGGTCGGTCACCGCCGTCGTGCCGTCCGGATAGACCTTGCCGACCTCGTCGAAGCTGACTGTCGCCATCGCCGCTCAGCGCTCCCTCCGCTCGAGGGTCACGGGCACGTCCCACGGGTTCTCGGGCGTCGTCGCCCACAGGGGCGGTGGGACGTTGATCGTCAGGTGGGTCGTCGGTTCGTCCCCCACCGCGCGGTTGGCGTGCGGGGCCCCGGGCGGGATCACGACGAGCGTGTGCGGCCCCGCCTCGTAGTGGTCGAAGCCGACGTCGACGCCGAGCGTGCCCTCCACGACGTAATAGAACTGGTGGAAGGCATGCAGGTGCAGGCCCCGCCCGGGTGACACCCCTGGCTCGGACCGCATGACGAACCAGGCCAGCTCGCGCGAGTCCGGGAACGCGGCCTCGAACGTCCCCGACGGCTCCGACACGAACCGCGTGCGCGTGCCGGGGTGCACCTCGGGCCAGTCCTGCGGGCGCAGGTGCGCGACGTCGCCTCCGGCGGGCCACGTGCTCGGGTCGCCCGACCACGCCATGAACGTCCGCGTGAACCCGAACCCGGGGGCGATGACCTCGAGATGCAGCTCCCGCTCGGTCCCCGGGTTGCGGTGCTTGTGCGGCGTTCCGGCCGGGATCCAGGCGACCGACCCCGGCTCGAGCCGGTGGGTCGCCTGGCCCAGGCGCAGCTCCATCGTCCCCTCGAGGACGTAGAAGAACTGGTCCATCCCGTGGGCGTGCGGTGGCGGCCCGAGCTTCCCCGGGCCGTTGCCGCACAGCGAGATCATCACCTCCGACGACAGGTGCAGCTGCATCGCGAAGAACCGGTCGTCGGGGACGCGGGAGAGGTCGACCGGCCGCACGAACCCGCTGTCGATCGGGTTCACGAGCGGCGGCGCGGCCTCCCCCGCCTGGGACCAGTCGGGCTCTCCCACGAAGAGCGGGGTGGCGGTCCTCGTCGAGCTCACTGCTTCCCGTACGTCTTGTCGAGCTCGGCGAGGATCTCGTCGACCGTCTTCTGGCCGGTGAGCAGGCCCGCCAGGTTCGTGGACAGCACGCCGTTCGTCGACGGCGTCTTCCAGAACGTCGGCTCGGTGATGACATTGTGGCCGCCGGGCTGCAGGTACTCCGCGAGCGGAGCCAGCAGCTCCGGGAAGGTGTTCTCGACGAAGTCGGCCGGCGCGATCGTGTGCTGGACCTCGTTGTAGATCCGGCTCTGCTCCGGGGTGGCGACGAAGTCGAGGAACGCCTCGGCCAGCTCCGGGTTCTCGGACTTCGAGTTGATCGAGATGATCGGGTCGACGGTGATCGCCAGGTACGTCGTGTCCGGGCCGTCGCCGGGCAGCGGCACGACCGACCACTCGAACTTCGGGTCTGCCGCCACGACGGCCGGCAGCTGCGGCTGGAGCACCGGGTACATCAGCGCCTTGCCGCTCGCGAACGCCGCGGTCGCCGCCTCGCGGGAGGCGCCGGAGACGCCGCGCTCGAAGCAGCCGTTCTCCTTCAGGTCGACGATGCGCTGCAGCGCGGTGCGCCAGCCCTCCGAGTCGGAGAACGTGACCTCGTCGCGGTTGCGGCGCTGGATCCACTCCGGATCCGGGCCGTCGACGTAGTTCGCCGTCAGCAGGCTGAGCAGGTTCGACAGGTCGGGCGGGAAGCCGCCGCCGATCGCCACCGGGATCAGGCCGGCGTCGGCGATCGTCTTGCACATCCCGAGCAGCTCGTCCATCGTCGTCGGCGGCTCGAGGCCGAGCTCGGCGAACTTCTCGTCGTTCGTGAGCAGGAAGCCGGTGAACACGCCGTTGACGAGCCCGTAGACCTTCCCGTCGCGGGACACGAGGTCCTTCAGCTCGTCCGGGACGTCCTGGGCCCAGGGCCGGTCGTCGAGGACCTGGATCCGCCCGTCGGCCGCCATGTTCTGGATGGACAGCGGCAGCGAGGCCCCAGGCGGCGTGTAGATGACGTCGGGCCCGGCGCCGGACTGCAGCTGCGTGGAGACGAGCTGGAAGAACGACGCGAACGGGGCGAACGTGGCGTTGACCTTCACGTCCGGGTTCGCGGCCTCGAAGTCATCGATGATGCGCTGCCAGCCGGGCTGGGCGGTGGCCGGAAACGCGACCTTCAGCGTGCCCGAGAGGCTCGACTCGGGCGGTGTCGTCGATGCGGCCGTCGCCGCACCGCCGGTGGCGGCGGTGCTCTCCGCGTCGTTGTCGCTGCTGCCGCACCCCGCCGCCACGGCCAGTGCCGCGGCCGAGAGCGCGAGCGCGGCGACACGCCGCCCCGAGCGCCCGACAACCGACCCGATCACACCAACCCACGGACCCCTTCGCATAAGTCTCCCCCATCCGTGTCTCAAAGTATGAGACAATGTCTCGTCGTTTCCGACGACGATATCTGATCTAATGAGACCACGCAACCGCACGACGCAGAGGACCAGCCGATGCCGATGACCCCACACGTCCAGGCCGTCGAGCGTGCGGTCCGCATCCTCGATCTGTTCCGCCACGACGAGCCGTACCTCTCGCTGCCCCAGCTGACCGAGCGCTCCGGGCTCGGGCGCGCGACGACGCACCGGTACGCGGCTGCGCTGCGCCGCGAGGGGCTGCTGCGCTACGACGAGGCGCGCAAGGTCTACTCGCTGGGGCCGCGGATCCTGGGCCTGGCGTCGGTGGCGATCGCCAGCCTCCAGGTCGTGTCCATCGCCGGCCCGCACATGGACCGGCTGGCCGACGAGCTCAACGAGACCGTCGTGCTGTCGATCGCCGATCGCGGCGCGGCGACCGTGGCGCGCGTCGCCGAGGCGCCACGCCGGCCGGTGCTCATCTCGCCGCGGCTGGGGACCGTGCTCGACCCGCTCGACTCCGCGCAGGGCCAGCTCGTCACCGCGCTCACGACCGACGGCGCGGGCCTCGACCCGGCCCTCGCCGCCCGGATCCGCGCGATGCGCATGGCGATCCTCGTCGACGGCAACTTCGGGATCATCGCCGCGCCCGTCTTCCAGGGCGGGACGCTCGTCGCGACGATGGCCGTCCTCGGCCTCGCCGACGACGTCTCGGAGGCCGCGACCGCGACGATCGAGGCGCTGCGCCAGACGGCCGAGGACGTCTCGCGGGAGCTCGGCGGGAACGTCTGACCCGGCGCCCCCGCTGCGCACCGCGGCACGCCGGGACGTGTGGCGACCTGCCTTCACCTGTCGAAGGGAAGTCGCCACACGTCGCCCGGCGGCGGGCCGGCTCAGCTCACCCGGCGGTCAGAGGCCCTGCTGGATGAGCGTCGCGACCTTCCCGACGTCGTCGTTGGCCGCGAACGCGCCCTCGACGTCGTCGAACACGGCGTTGGCGACGACGATCGCGAACGCGAGCCGGCGGCCGCTGCGGGCGTCCATGTAGCCGCCGAGCGCCTTGGCCGGGAACAGGACGCGCCGGTTGAACAGGTCGCCGGAGGCGAGCGTGCCGGTCTTCGCGAACACCCTGCCCGTCGCGAGCCCGCCGGGCTGCACCATCGCCAGCGACCCGTCGACGCCGAGGACCGGCAGCGCGGCGCGCCACTGCGCCGCGTCGGGGCGGCGGGCCATGATCATCTGCAGCCGGACCTCGTTGTCGACGGTGATGAGGTTGCCGGGCAGCCCGGAGCCGTCGACCAGGACCGCGCCCCTGGGGTCGAGCCCGGCCGCGCGCCAGATCCGCGCCGCCTCCGGGAGGCCGTCGTCGCAGTCGCGGCTGCCGGCGGCCACCGCGAGCAGGCAGATCATCGTCTGCGCGCCGCGGTTGTAGGAGACCTTCAGGATGTAGGTCGCCTGCTGCGACAGCGGCAGCGACTCGAGCGTGGCCACCGCCGGCAGCCGGCCGACGGCCGCCCACGACGGCAGCCGCCGCCGCGGGTTGCGGGCGGTCGCGCGGGCGCGCACCCGCACGCCGGCGCGCCGCAGCTCCTGGATGAACGCGGTGCGGGCGAAGCGGGCCGGGTCGGCGAACGCGTACACGTTGACGACCGGGCCTGCGTCGGCGGCGATCGTCCCGGTGAGGACGATGCGCCCGTGGCGCGGCGAGGTGACCGTGATGTCGGTGTCGCCGCCGGCGGCGACCGTCCGCACCCGGCTCGTGACCGTCCACGGCGCGACGGCCGGCCGCATCGCGACCCGGGCGGGCCCGCCGACGCGCCCGGGGGTCGTCGTGAGGTCGATGAGGTTGTTGTTGACGACGATCGGGGTCACCGGCCCGTTCCCGGGCAGCGACGAGGTCTCGAACAGCCGGTCGTCGACGATCACGTCGCCGGACACCGAGCGGATGCCGGACGCGCGGACCCGGCGCGCGAGCTTCCGCAGCCCGGTGAGCGGGTCCTCGGGCGTGAGCGTCGCCCCGGGCAGGGCGTTGGCGTCGTTGTGGTCGAGGTTCGTGAAGTCGACGGTCCCGTCCGGCTTCGTGCGCCCGTCGAGGGTGATGTCCCCCATGCCGACGAGGATGAGGTCGCCGTCCAGCCGCCCGCCGCGGACGCGCCCGTTGCGCTTCACCGGCGTCACGGTCCGGTGGTCGGGGCCGAAGCGCTGCCAGGCGGCGCCCACGCTGTAGGTCTTGACGACCGACCCCGGCTGGACGAGGAGGTCCGGGTTCAGCGCCACGAGCTGCTCGCCGGTGTCGAGGTCGCGGACCGAGATGTGCCACTCCGCGGCGGCGTACGGCGGCGCGTTCATGACGTCGAGCGCGGCGGGGTCGAGCCCGGGCACCGGCCCGGTGGCGGCGGACGCGATCGGCGCGCTCGCGGCGAGCGCCGCGAGGACCGGCAGGAGCAGTCTCATGCCCCGGGACCCTGCCGCGTCGCGCGCGCGGATGCAAACCTGCAGGATTCCGGTCGGTCGATGCACCGGATCGCTGGGACTTGTCCCGCGGCGCCCGACGCCGTACGGTCGCACCCGCATGGCCCGCCTCGCCCGCCGTCTCGTCCCGCCGCTCGCCGCCGCCTGCGCGGCGCTCGCCGTCCCCGCCGCCGCGGCGGCCGCGACGACCGACGCCGACGTCCAGCGCGGCCTGCAGCGGCTCGTCTCCAGCCCCGGCGGGCCGCCCGGGGCGGTCGCGACGCTCTACCGCGACGGGCGGCTGACGGTCCTCAGCGCCGGGCGGGCGAACGTCAACCGCCACGGGCCGCCGTCGGCGACGGCGTCGATGCGCATCGCCAGCGTCTCGAAGGCGTTCAGCGCGGCGGTCGCGCTGCAGCTCGTCCAGCGGGGCGCGCTGAGCCTCGACGACACGATCGGCCAGCGGCTCCCGTCGCTGCCGCAGGCGTGGGCGCCGGTGACCGTCCGCCAGATGCTCAGCCACACGAGCGGGCTGCCGGACTACACGACGTCGCCCGGGTTCGCCGACCAGGCGCGGACCGACCCGCGCGGGTACGTGCCGCCGGCCGGGATCATCGACTGGGTGCGCGACCGGCCGCTGGAGTTCCCGCCCGGCTCGCGCTACGCCTACTCGAACACCGACAACGTCGTCGTCGCGCTCATGGCCGAGGCGGTGACCGGCCGCCCCTACCGCGAGCTGCTGCAGGAGCTCGTGTTCGGCCCGGCCGGGCTGACGCGGACCTCGTTCCCCGAGCGGCGGATCTCGCTCCCGCGCCCGATGATCCGCGGCTACGTCGTCGAGCGCGGCAGCCCGCCGGAGGACGTGACGACGTTCCTGAGCCCGAGCGGCGCCTGGGCCTCCGGGGCGATCGTCTCGACCCCGGCCGACCTCGCGCGGTTCATGCGCGCGAACCTCGCCGGCCGGTTCTTCGGCCCGCAGCAGCGCGCGGAGCAGATGCGCTTCGTCCCCGGCGCCTCCAGCCCGCCCGGCCCGGGCCGCAACGAGGCCGGCCTCGGCCTGTTCCGCTACACGACGCGCTGCGGCGTCGTCTACGGGCACACCGGCGACTTCCCCGGCTACGTCCAGTGGGCAGCCGCCACCGCGGACGGCCGCCGGTCGGTCACCACGACGCTGAACATCCCGGCGCCGACCGGCCGCCTCCTGGCGCGCCTGCGGGCCGTGCAGGCGCGGGCGGTGTGCGCGCTGCTCGGCCGCTAGCCCGGTCGAGATCTCACGCGTGCCGCCGGCTGGGGCCGACCATCTCGATGCCGTCGGCCGCGAGCACCGGCGCCATGACGGCGACGTCCCCGGGGCGCGGCGCCTCCGCCATGCCGGTCGGCGGGCGCGCCCTCCCGGCCGTCGAGCCGCCCGGCGGCGGACCGCCGGCCCTCGATGCGCGGGGCGCCACGCGGCCGCGCGCGGCGGCGTCGCCGCTACCGCACCGCCAGCGGCGGCAGGCGCCACGCGACCGCGAGCGCCTCGCCCGGCGGCAGGTCGCGCCACCGCACGCCCGCGTCGCGCAGCGCCGCGCACGTCGCGGCGAGCCGGTCGGGCGTGACCTCGAGCCACCAGCGCTCGCCGGTCGCGGCCCGCAGCCGCGCGACGTCCCGGTCGGCGCCGTCGCGCGCGAGGTCGCACACGAACCGCGTGAGCATCTCGGCCTGCGTCGGGCGGTCGCCGGCGGCGTCGACGACCGCCTGGGCCCGGGCGGCGAAGTGCGGCGGGCGGCGCCCGGCGATCACGCGCGCGTGGCGGTACATGCCGCCCGAGGAGAGCACGCCCCACAGCCCGGCCTCCAGCGCGAGCCCGTCCTCGACGA
>JADGIB010000139.1 GCA_019683665.1 Solirubrobacteraceae bacterium | reverse complement strand
TGACTGGGCTGGGGTGGATGGCGGCCGGGGTCGCCCTCTACGTCGCCTACCGGGCCGGCGCGGGCACGCCGATCCGCGCGCGGGTGCGGGTGCCGGAGGCGGCGCTGCGCCACGAGACGCGCGAGGTCGAGTACGGGTCGATCCTCGTGCCGGTCTTCGGGACGCCGCTCGACGACGACATCGTCCAGACGGCGGGGCGGCTGGCGGCCGACCGGCCCGCCGACGAGGCCGAGGGGACGGAGGCGACGATCGAGGCGCTGTGGATCTTCGAGGTGCCGATGGCGCTGCCGATCGACGCGCGGCTGCCCGAGGCGCAGCTGAAGCGGGCGCGGGCGGCGCTCGCGCGCGCGAAGGCGGTGGGGGAGGAGTACGAGGGCGTCCGGGTCGCGACGGCGACGGTCCGCGCGCGGCGGACCGGGCAGGCGATCGTCGACGAGGCGCGCCGGCGCGGGGTGGAGGCGATCGTCATGGCGGCCGAGGAGCCGAGCCGCATCCGCGGCGGCGCGCTGCTCGGCGGCCGGGCCGGCCCGAACGACACCTTCGTCGGCGACGTGACGAAGCACGTCGTGGCCAAGGCGCCGTGCCCGGTCATCCTCACCGCCGCGCCGGCGGGCGAGCCGCCGTGGGCGGACGGGGGCGGGCCGGCGGCGAGGTGAGCCGCCCGGTGCGCTACCTTGCCGCCTCGTGTTCGTCCTGATCGTCGGAGCCGGCCGGGTGGGGTCGGCGGTGGCCAAGTCCGCGCTGCTGGCGGGCCACGAGGTGTCGGTCCTCGACGAGGACCCGCTCTCCCACGAGCGCCTCGACGCCGGCCTCGACGGCACGTGGGAGGATCGCGGCGGCCGCTTCACGGTCGGCACCGCGCTGGAGATCGACGCGCTGCTGGAGGCCGGCATCGAGCAGGCGGACGCGTTCCTGTGCGCCACCGACGGCGACAACACGAACCTCGTGATCGCCCAGATCGCCGCGCGCCGCTTCAAGGTCCCGCGGGTGATCGTGCGCGTCATGGACCCCTACCGCGCCGCCTGGTACGCCGAGCAGGGGCTGGAGACGATCTCGCCGACCGCGCACGCGATCGACATGTTCGAGAAGGCGCTCGACCTGTGACCGGGGGACGCGGCTGATGTACGTCATCATCGCCGGCGGCGGCAAGGTGGGCTGGAACCTCGCCCGCGAGCTCATCGACAAGGGCGAGGAGGTCACGCTCATCGAGGGCGACCGCCGCCGCTACCTCGTCATCGAGCAGGAGCTGGAGCACGCCGTCCAGTACGGCGACGCGACCGAGCTGTGGGTGCTCGAGCGCGCCGGGATCCAGCGCGCCGACCTCGTCATCGCGGTGACCGGCGACGACGAGGACAACATGCTCGTCTGCCAGGTCGCCAAGGAGAAGTACCTGGTCGACCGGATCATCGCCCGCGTCAACAACCCGCGCAACCTCCAGCACTTCAAGCTGCTCGGGATCCAGCCGGCGGTGAGCGCGACCGACCTCATCCTGCGCCTCATCGAGCACGAGGTGCCGCGCTACGGGCTCGTCCACCTGCTCGCGCTCGAGGAGGAGCGCCTGGAGATCATCGAGCTCGAGGTCCAGCCCGGCTCGCCCGCCGCGGGCCAGCGGGTCATGGACGTCAACCTCCCCGAGGGCTGCCTCATCATCTCCGTCCTGCGCGGCGGCGACGGCTTCGTCCCGAAGGCCGACACGGTCATCGAGGGCGGCGACGAGGTCCTGCTCGTCCTCGACCCTGGCCTCGAGGACCAGATCACCCCGTTCTTCACCGCGCAGGCCTGAGCCGCCGGGCGCCGGCGCGGGGGCGCCCCCCGGGGGGCGGCGCGCGGGCCGGGGGGGCGGCGGCCGACGTGCCGGACGCCGTGCGTCGCGCGGGCCGGGCCGCGCCGTGGGGCCGACCGGGCCCGGACACGCGAGCGGCCCGACGAGGCGGGCCGCGAGAGAAGCTGCCGGGCAGGGACTCGAACCCCAACTACCAGAGCCAGAATCTGGCGTGCTGCCAATTACACCACCCGGCAACGGTGGCGGGTCCGAGAGTAGCAACAGCCGCCCCCGGTCCGCCGTCAGACCCCGTCCGGGCGGCGACGGCGCCCGGGGGGCGGGCGCCGTCGCCTCAGGCCGCGGCCTGCTGCGCCCAGTCGCGGAACAGGTCCCAGTAGCGGCCGCGGGCGGCGATCAGCTCGTCGTGGGTGCCCTGCTCGACGACGCGCCCGTGCTCGAGGACGACGATCCGCCCGGCCTGGCGGATCGTCGACAGGCGGTGGGCGATGACGATCGCGGTGCGGCCGGCGAGCAGGCGGCGCATCCCCTGCTCGATCCGCGTCTCGGTGTGGAGGTCGACGTTCGACGTCGCCTCGTCGAGGATGAGGATCCGCGGGTCGGCGACGAGCGCGCGGGCGAAGGCGATGAGCTGGCGCTGCCCGGCCGAGAGCTGGACGCCGCGCTCGCCGATCGCGGTGTCGAGCCCGTCGGGGTGGGCGCGGATGAAGTCGCCGGCGCCGACCGCGTCGCAGGCGGCCCAGATCTCCTCGTCGGTCGCGTCCGGCCGCCCGAAGCCGACGTTCTCGCGGATCGTCCCGCTGAACAGGAACCCCTCCTGGGGGACGATCCCGAGCTGCTCGCGCAGCGACGCCTGGCGCACGGTGCGCAGGTCGTGGCCGTCGACGAGCACCCGCCCCTCGGTCGGGTCGTAGAAGCGGGCGACGAGCTTGGCGAACGTCGACTTCCCGGCGCCGGTCGCGCCGACGAGCGCGAGCGTCTGCCCGGGCGGCACGACGAGGTCGACGTCGCGCAGCGCGTAGACGCGGTCGTCGTCCTCGGTGCGGTACGAGAACGACACGCGCTCGAAGCGGATCTCGCCCCGGATCGGCGGCAGGTCCACGGCGTCGGGGGCGTCGACGAGGTCCGGCTCGCTGTCGAGCAGCTCGAAGATCTTGTCGAGCGCGGCCATCCCGGACTGGTAGGTCGTGTAGACCTGCGAGAGCTGGTTGATCGGGTCGAAGAACCCGTTCAGCGCGGCGATGAAGCCGACGAGCACGCCGATCGCGACCTCGCCGTCGAGGACCTGGAAGCCGCCGTAGAGGAGGATGCCGACCGTCGCCAGCGCGCTCAGCAGCTCGACGCCGGGGAAGTACGCGGCGTTCAGGTGGACGGTCGTCATGTTCGCGTCGCGGTTGCGCTCGTTGAGCTCGCGGAAGCGGCGGCGGTGCATCCGCTCCTGCCCGAACGTCCGCACGACGCGGATGCCCGACAGCGTCTCCTGCAGGTAGCCGGTGATCGCCGCGATCGTCTCGCGCGTGCGCCGGTAGGCGTCGGCGGAGGCGATCCGGAACGCGAGCGACGCGAGCAGCATGACCGGGAGGATCAGGAAGGTCAGCAGCGCCAGCTCGGCGTCGAGGGCGATGAGGATGGCGATCGTCCCCACGAGCGTCAGCGAGGCCGAGACGAGCGTGATGATCGTGTCGGTGACGAGCGAGTTCAGGGCCTCGACGTCGTTCGTCATCCGCGACAGCAGGACGCCGGCGCGGTTGCGCTCGTAGAAGCCGATCGGGTGCGCCTGCAGGTGGCGGAACATCTGCTCGCGCAGGTCCTGCAGCGCCCGCTGGCCGACCCAGTTGACGAGGTACGTCTGGGCGAAGCTCGCGCCCCAGTAGACGAGCGCGCTGAGCAGGAACAGCGCGACGGTGACGTTCAGCGAGGCGACGTCGCCGGGGACGATGCCCTCGTCGATCGCGCGGGCCGCCAGCGGCGCCGGGGCCAGCGACGCGGCCGTGCCGGCGACGAGGGCGACCGCGGCGGCGGCGACCCGCCCGCGGTAGGGGCGCAGCAGCGCGACCAGCCCGCGGACCTTGCGCCCGCGCCCGCTCGTGCCGCGCAGGCGGCGGCGGATGTCCTCCAAGCGGGTCATCCGGGGACCCCCGCGGCCGCGAGACGGAGCCTCCGGCGAGCGCTCGCCCGGGAAGCCGCATGGCGAGGCTGCCCGGTCACAGCCCGGCCGCCTCCCGCTCGGGCGGGTTGCGCGTCAGGAACACCTGGTCGGGCAGCCCCTTCTCCGCGATCTCGCGGTAGAGGCCGTCGACCTCGAGCAGCTCGTCGTGGGTGCCGCGGGCGACGATCCGCCCGCCCTCGAGGACGACGATCTCGTCGGCCAGGGCGATCGTCGACAGCCGGTGGGCGATGACGAACGTCGTGCGGCCCTCCATCGCCTCGGCCAGCGCCGCCTTGATGAGCGCCTCCGTCGACGCGTCGACCGACGAGGTCGCGTCGTCGAGGATGAGGACGCGCGGGTCGGCGACGAGCGCCCGGGCGATCGCCAGCCGCTGGCGCTGGCCGCCGCTGAGCGTCAGGCCGCGCTCGCCGACCATCGTGTCGTAGCCGTCGGGGAGGCGGGCGATGAACTCGTGCGCCTGGGCGCGGCGCGCCGCGTCCTCGATCTCCTCGCGGCTCGCGTCCGGCCGCGCGTAGGCGATGTTCTCGGCGATCGTGGCCGAGAACAGGAACGGGCTGTCGTCGACGGTCGCCACGACGCGGCGCAGGTCCTCGAGGGCGAGCGTCCGCACGTCGGCGCCGTCGAGGAGGACGGCGCCCTCGACCGGGTCGTAGAGGCGCCCGATGAGCTGCACGAGCGTCGTCTTGCCCGACCCGGTCGGGCCGACGAGCGCGACCGTCGTGCCGGGCGCGACGTCGAGGCTGACGTCGCGCAGCGCCGGCTCGGCCGCGCCGTCGTAGCGGACGGTGACGCCGCGCAGCTCGACGCGGCCGCGCCCGTCGGGCAGCGGGGCCGGGTCGGCGGGGGAGGCGATCCGCGGCTCGGTGTCGAGCACCTCGAACAGCCGGGCGCCGGACGCGGTCGCGCGCTGGGCCATCCCGAGCGCCATGCCGAGCATCCGCATCGGGCCCAGGAGCATGAGCAGCCACGTGTAGAAGGCGGTGAAGTCGCCGAGCGAGAGATCGCCCTCGATGACGCGCCGCCCGCCGAAGAACAGGATCGCGGCGAGGCCGAGCTGGGGGAGGAAGCCGATGAACGGGCTGTAGCCGGCCTGGATGCGGGTCGAGCGCATCGCCTGGGCGAAGACGCGCTCGGTCGCGCGGCGGAAGCGGGCGAGCTGGCGGCCCTCGCGCGAGAACGCCTTCACGACCCGCACGCCGGAGATGTTCTCCTCGGCCTCCGCGGTCAGCTCGGCCAGGCGCTGCTGGACCTCCTGGGCGGCCGGGCGGGCCTTCACGCCGTAGCGGTAGGCGACCCACACGACGAACGGCACCGGGATGAGCGCGATCGCTGCCAGCCCGGGCTGGAGGATGACCATCGCCCCGGCGGCCATGACGATCGTCAGCAGCGCCTGCATCATGAAGACGAGGCCGTAGCCGAGGAAGAAGCGCACCGACTGCAGGTCGACGGTGGCCCGCGACATGAGCTGGCCGGTCTGCTGGCGGTCGAAGAACGCGAGCTCCAGCGACTGCAGGTGCCCGTAGACGGCGTCGCGCAGGTCGAGCTCGACGCCGAGCGAGACGCGGCCGGCGACGAGGCGCCGCAGCACGGTGAGGACGAGGCGGGCGACGCCGGCGGCGACGATCAGCAGCGCGGCGGCGACGAGCGCGTCGCGGTCGCCGTCCTCGATCGCGTTGACCGCGGTGCCGGTGAGGGCGGGGATGAGGACGGTCGCGACGGTCGCGAGCGCGGCGAGGACGAGCGAGGCGACGACCCCGACCCGGTACGGTCGCAGGAAGCCGAGGAGTCGCCAGAACGTGCGCACGCAGCCATTGTAGTTGATGGGTTCAACTATTCGCGGACCGCTACGACGGCCGCCCGCCGGCCTGTGCGACACGTGCGCCCATCAGCGGCTCGTCGGCACCACGCGCGGATCGGTCTTCTCGCTGTGCCTGCGCGCGCGGACCGACCCGGCCTATTCGAAGTACCCGCGCCTGCCGGTGGCCTCGTGCGCGGGCCACGAGCCGCGCGCGGGCGGCGCCGGGGCGCCGCCCGCCGGCGCGGGCTCGTAGGGGATCGGGACGCTCAGGCGGCCGGCGCGGCCGACTCGGCCGGCGTGCCCGGCATCTTCTGGTACGGCTTCAGCAGCGTCTCCCACGACGTGGTCAGCTGCTTCCACTCGTTCGAGCAGCGGACGGCGCGCTCCCGCGGCAGGAGGTCCTTGCCGACGAGGCCCTTGAAGCGCTTGGGGTCGCTGCCGTACACCCAGCAGAGGAAGTTGTAGACGCGCTGCTCGAGGATCGAGTGCTCGTCGGCGAAGTCCTCGTCGGTGAGCTTGCCGCGCAGGCGGCTGTAGAGGTCGAAGAACATCGCGGCGCTGATCGCCGTCATCGGGCCGAACCGCTCGTTGTCGGCCAGCAGGAAGGCGGCGAAGCCGTCGACCGCGTCCTCCTCCTTGCCCGTCACCGGCAGCTTCAGCTCGTGGACGAGCGCGTGCCCGATCTCGTGGGCGAGCACGAACTCGGTCGAGTAGACGAACGCGTCGGCCGGCTTCAGCGAGCGGATCCTCTCCCGCTTGATCGCGCGGCGGAACTGCTGCAGCTGCAGCCGCAGGAAGTTCCCGGGCACGTTGATGAACGTGAGCTCGGCCCCGTCGGGGAGCTTGACCTCGGGGATGAAGGCCGGGCCCACCTCGAGCTCGTCGCCGAAGACGATCGGGATGTCGCGCGGGATCGCCCAGCGCGAGTTGACCTCCTCGACGAGCGCCTGCATCGCGCCGGAGCGGCGGAGGATGCCGGCGGCGTGCCGGTTCTTCTTCTTGAACGTGTCGAACTCGATCTCGAACGACCCCGAGCCGGTCGCGGGGGTGGTGTCCTGGGCGCCGGCCGGGGCCGCGCCGACGAGGGCGACCGCCGCGACGCCGGCGGCGAGCAGGGAACGGAATGACATGCCGCCATCATCGGCGATCCCGCCGGGGGACTGTAATCCCGACCGCTCAGACGAGATCGATCCGCCCGCTGTCGCGAGCGAGACCCTCGGAGCACGGCGACCGCCATGGCGGACCTCCGCCGGCCTGGCGCTAGCGGGAGACGAGGTCCGTCTGGCGCGCCAGCATCTCCGACAGCGCGGCGACCCGGCCCGGGTCCGGGCGGCCGCGGCCCGCCGCCGCCACGCGCACGAGCGCGATCGACGAGGTCAGCAGGACCGCGTCGGCGGCGTCGAGGCGGTCGAGGTCGACCGGCTCCTCGCGCGCGCTCGGGTGGCGCAGCAGCCGCGCGCGGGTGACGCCCGGCAGCAGCCGGCCGTCGGCCGGCGGGGTGATGAGCGCGTCGCCCTCGACGAGCCACACGTTCGCGATCGCCGCCTCGAGCACGGCGCCGTCGGCGTCGACGAGGAGCGGCATCGCGCCGTGGCGCTGCGCGAGCGCCTCCAGCAGCCGCCGGTCGCGCCACTTGTGCGGCCCCAGGCCGCCGGGCAGGACGACTGGGGCGAGCGCCACCGGCTCGGGCGAGGGCGGGGCGGCGGGGACGAGCGCCATCGCCACGTCGACGCCGCCGGGCGCCGGGGCGACGTCGATCCGCAGTCGCCCGTCGGGGCCGGCGGCCGCGCGCGCGGCGACCGCGGCGGCGAGCCCGTCGGGCAGCGCGGCGCCGAGCGCGGCGCGCGTGCCCGCGGCCAGCCGCGCGAGGTGCGCGTCGAGGTCGACGGCGACCCCGTCGCGCACGGCGATCGTCTCGATGACGCCCGCGCCCGGGTCGGGCCGCTCGAGCCCGCCGGCCAGCGCGCGGGGCAGGCCGGGCCGGCGGCGCAGCGGCGGCGCGTCGTCGCGCAGCTCGGCGCCGAGCGCGCGGATGAGCGGGCGCGCCTTGCCGAGCGCCTCGCGCACCTCCGCGTCGGGGTCGGAGTCGGCGACGATGCCGCCCCCGGCGCCGATCCAGGCGACCCCGTCGCGGACCTCGAAGGTGCGGATCACGACGTTCAGCTCCAGCCCGGCGACCGGGCTGACGAACCCGGCCGCGCCCGTGTAGGCGTGGCGGGCGGTCCCCTCGAGGTCGGCGATGACCTTCAGCGACTGGACCTTCGGCGCGCCGGTCACCGACCCGGGCGGGAACGTCGCCCGCAGCAGCGCCGCGTCGCCGATCCCGTCGTGCAGCCGCCCGCGCACGTCGGTGACGAGGTGCCAGACGCCCGGGTGCGGCTCGGCGACGGGGGCGAGGTCGGCGCGGACCGTCCCGTAGGAGCAGACCCGCCCGAGGTCGTTGCGCATGAGGTCGACGATCATGACGTTCTCGGCCCGGTCCTTGGCCGAGGCGACGAGCCGCTCGCGCGCCGCCTGGCCCGCCTCGCCCGGCGCGCGCGGGATCGTGCCCTTGATCGGGCGCGTCAGCACCTCGCGCCCGCGGCGGCGCAGGAACAGCTCGGGGGAGAGGCCGACGGTCGCGCCCCACGGCCCGGCCAGGAGCGCGCCGTGGCGCGGCTCGACGGCGATCGCCGTCGCGAACGCGTCGAGCGGGTCGCCGTCGAGCGGCCCCTGCAGGCGCAGCGTGAGGTTGGCCTGGAACAGCTCCCCGGCGTGGATGCGCTCGACGCACTCGGCGACCGCGGCGCGCAGGCCGGCGGTGCCGGGCGGGACCGGCGCGAACGGGCCGGCCCGGAACGGGCGGGCCGCGGGCCGGCGGGCGAGCAGCGCGTCGCGGCGGGCGGCGATCGCAGCCGCCCGCTGCGGCGTCTCGAGCGCCTCGAACCACCAGCGCCCGTCGGCGTCGCGGCGCAGGAGGTGGTCGTAGAAGGCGAGCGCGAACGGCGGCAGCGAGGTGCCGGCCGGCGGGGGCGGCGGGAGGCGCTCGACGAGGTGGCCGAGCGCGAAGCCGAGATAGCCGAACCAGCCGCCGCCGACCGCCCCGGGCGGGGCGCCCGCCGCGTCGACCGCCGGGAGGTCGTCGAACAGCGCGAACGGGTCGTCGCCGGGGCCGGCGCCGCGCCCCCCCGCGGGGCCCCCCCGCCCCCCGCCGGCGG
>JADGIB010000138.1 GCA_019683665.1 Solirubrobacteraceae bacterium | reverse complement strand
GCGCCCGTCAGGGCGCCGTCGCCAGGTACGAGAAGAACTCGCCCTCCGGCATCCAGTCCGGGATGTCCACGCGCCGCGCCTTCGCCGACTCGGCCAGCGCGGCGCGCAGCTCGGCCAGCTCGCCGTGGCAGTCGTAGATCGCGCCGTGGCGGGCGCGGCCGGCGCGGCCCTCGCCGCCGATGCGCGGCGTGAGCGCGTAGCGCCACACCGCCTCGAAGCCGTCGGAGGTGAGGTTCTCGCGCGCGTGCGCGTAGTACCAGCCGTTGAACTCGTCGTCGGTGAAGCGCGCCGGCGCGTGGCTGAGCACGATGTAGCCCTGCTGCGGGAACGCGAGCTCGGCGTCCTCGAGCGGGCGGCCGTCGTAGGCCAGGAAGCGGACGGCGTCGAACCACTCGGGCAGCGTGATCTCCCCCGCCTCCTGGCGGCGGGCGAGCGCGGCCAGCGCCGCCTCGGGCGGCCCGTCGGTGCGGTAGACGGCGACGTGCTCGTACTCGACCTCGGGCCGCTCGGGCGAGGCCGGCGTCAGCCAGTAGCGGCGCGCGGCGGTGAAGCCCTCGCCGCCGAGGATCTCCTCGAGATGGCGGTCGTAGAACGCGTCGTAGTCGGCGCGCGAGACGCCCTCGGGCGGGACGCTGAAGACGAGATGGACGTGATCGGGCATCGGGTCCTCCTCAGGTGGCCGGGATCAGCGGGCTGACCGTGCGGCGCAGGAAGCGCCAGCGGCCGTCCTCGCGGACGAGCTCGTCGTCGTAGGCGCCGAGCGTCGGCAGCAGCGGGCGGTCGTCGTCGCCGCGGCGGACGTGCATCCACAGGCTCGACGCGGTCGCCCGGTCCCCGTCGACGGTGATGACCGGGTCGCTGATCCAGTGCCACAGCGTCGGGCCGGGCGCCGGCGGGTTGTCGGGCAGCTGCTCGGCCAGCATGTCGTGGATCGCGTCCGGCCCGGTCGCCGTGCCGGACCTGCCGCTCCACGTCCCGTTCGCGGCGAACAGGGCCGAGAACGCGCGCAGGTCGCGCACGTCGAGCGTGCGCCGGTACTCCTGCAGGAGGTTGCGGATCGCCTCGCGGTCCTCGAGCTCGCGCACCCGGGCGCGCAGCTCCTCGAGCTCCTCTGCCATGGGCTCCTCTCGGGTCGTCGAAACCGACAGGCCCGGCCGCCCAGCACCCGGGGGGCGCGGGACGAGCCGGGCCTGATCATGCGCCGCTCCGGCCGGGAGCGGGGCGTGCCGTGGCTAGTTCTCCTCCTCGGAGGGCGGGGACGCCGTCGGATCGTCCACGACGTCGTCAGGCGACTCCACCGACCCCGGGTGGTTGAAGTACGTGTCCAGGCACTCGTTGTCGCACCACGCCGTCTTCGGGCCCGGGAGCTCCAGGTCCGAGGTCAGCGGGAGGCCGGGCTGCGCGTAGGCCTCCAGGTTGGTGTTGTCGATCGCCACGGCGGGCATCGACAGGATGTTGTACTTCGGCCCCTTGTTGGCCAGGATCCGCAGCGCGGTCTGGAAGTACACGAAGCCGCCCTGCAGGCCGTTGATGCAGCCCGCGACGGTCTCGTAGCTGTCCTTGCGCTCCAGCCACCACGACAGGTCGCCGGCCGTGCACTGCTCCATGCCGACGATCGGCACCTCGATGCCGCGGGACTCGAAGGCCTGGATGATGCCGGCCGCCATGCCGCCGTTCTGCAGGACCGCGTCGATCTTGCCCGGATGCGACGCCAGGTACTGCGAGACGACCTGCTTGGCCGTGCCGTTGTCCCAGTTGCCGTAGAGCGTCCCGACGACCTCGATGTCGGGGCAGTTCTTGATGTTCTGGATCTTCTGGTTGTAGAGGACCTTGTCGTTCTGGTTGCCGGCGATGCCGCGGACGATGAGGACCTTGCCCTTGCCGCCCAGCAGCTTCAGGACGCCGGCGTCCGTCTCGACCTGGTTCTGGGTCCAGGTGGACGTCTGCCACTTGCCACCCGGCGCGGGCGGCACGTCGGCCAGGACGACCGGGACGCCGTGCTTCTCGCCCAGCTCCTCCATCGTCGCGGACTCGGCGACGGAGTCGGCCGGGTTGATGATGATCGCGTCGACGCCCTGCTGGACCATCTGCTTCATCGCCGCGATCTGGCTCTCAGGCGTCGACTGCGCCAGGCTCGGCGGGATGTTCGTCACCAGCTCGCCCTCGACGAGGCCCTTCTTCTTGGCCTCGGCGAACTCCTCCTTGAGCTGCTTGAGGACGTTGTTCTGGTACTGGTTGCTGACGCCGATCGTGATGTAGCCGATCTTCCACGGCGGCTTCTTGTCGATCTTGCGCGTCGCCCACGGGCTCTCGAAGATCTCGCCCGGGTAGCTGGCGTAGATGTCCTGCAGCTCCTTGGGCATCTGCGCGTAGACGCCGTCCTTGTTGGACGGGCCGACCGGGACGCTCTGGCCGCACTCGGTGCCGACCTCCATCTTCGCCGCGCCGGTGGGCTTGACGTCGATCTCCTCGGTCGACTGCGTCTGGGCGCCGGCCGAGGTGCCGGTGCCGCCCCCGTCGTCGCTGCTGCCGCAGGCCGCCAGCGTCGTGAGGGCCGCGGCGGCGGCGAAGGCCGCCAGCGCCGGCCGACCCAAGAACCGGCGCCACGTCGCTCTCTCCATGGAACTCTCCTCCATTGAGGGGTTGCTTCGCTCGCTCCCGCTCACACGCGGTCGCGAAGTCTCCGCTCGCGGCCGTAGATGGCGACGGCCACGAGGATGATCCCGCCGTAGACGATGAACTCCACGGCCTTGCTGGCGCCGTGACCGATCAGCACCGTGATGAGCACGGTGATGAACAGGGCGCCGACGGCGGTCCGGGTGTAGTCGCCCGGTCCGCCGAAGATCGTCCCGCCGACGATCACGGCGACGACGCTCTGGAACAGGTAGGCGTCGCCGCCGGTGTCGACGACCTGGCCGGCGAACCCGCCGATCAGGATGCCGACGAGGCAGGAGGCGACCGCGCTGAACGCGAACGCCACCATCCACACCCGCCGGGTGTTGACGAGCGCGTTGTCCGCCGCGCGCGGGTTGGCGCCCGTGGCGAACAGCGCCCGCCCCCACCGCGTGCGGTGCAGGAACAGCGCGAACAGGACGATCACCAGGACCCAGATCGCCACGGACGGCGGGATCCCGATGCCGAAGGTCTTCGTGACCGGCATCGCCAGCTCCGTCATCCACTCCGGCGGGTAGCCGTTGGCCTGCTCGCCGATCTCGACCTTCACGAGGCCGATCGCGATCGAGCCCATGGCCAGCGTGACGACCAGCGGGTTGATCCGGAAGCGGTGGCAGATGTAGCCCGCGAAGCCGCCGAGGATCGCCGCGCCCAGCAGCGTCAGCAGCAGGGCCCAGCCGAAGTCCCACTGGTACTTCTGGGCGACGGCCGTGACCATGAGGCCGCCGGCGACGATGAAGCCGGACACCGACAGGTCGAAGCCGCCCATGAGGATCAGCAGCGTCTGCCCGCACGAGGCCAGCCCGATCAGCGCGGCGAGCACGAGGATCGAGCGGATGCTCACCCACGAGCCGAGGCCCGGCAGGGTGATCATGCCGAAGACGAACACGATCACGAGCGCGACGACCTGGATGAGCGGGAAGCGCTCCTGGATCGCCACGAGCCGCGCCCACGTCTGGGCCAGCGCGCCCTTCGGCTCGGCCCGGCGCTCGGGCGGGGGCGCCAGCAGGGCCGCCTCGTCCTCGGCGCCGACCGGCGCGACGTCCATCGACGACAGCTCGAGCGCGTCGCGCCGGCGCCGCCTGCGGTGCAGCACCGGCATCCGCCGCACCCTCAGGCCGCCGATGCCCGCCTCGGGGACGAGCGCGCCCTGGATGATGACGGCGAGGATGAGGATCGCGCCGTAGACGATCTGCAGCCAGGCCGGGTTGACCTCGAAGCTCGACAGCAGGTTCTGCAGCAGGAAGATCGAGAACGCGCCGAAGGCCGGGCCGATGAGGCCGCCGCGGCCGCCGGCCAGCGAGGTGCCGCCGAGGACGACCGCCGCGATCGCGATGAGCGCGTACTGGGTCGACGTCGACGCGTTCGTCGAGCGCACGAGCGCGGTGAGCGCCAGGCCGCCGAAGCCGCAGAAGAGGCCGCCCAGCGCGTAGCTGCCGACGCGCACGGCGGTGACGTTCACGCCGCTGGAGAACGCGGTCGCGTCGTTGGATCCGACCGCGTAGAGCAGGCCGCGGAACGGGACCCGCTTCAGCCCGTACCAGATCGCCAGCGGGATGCCGATCGTGAAGACGGCGCCGGGGATCGGGCCGATCGTGCCGGCGAGGTCGTAGACCCACAGGTCCTGGCCCTCGACCGAGGTCGGGTTCGGCGCGACGAGCAGGTTCACGCCCTGCAGCGCGAAGTACATGCCGAGCGTCACGACGACCGGCTGGATGCGCAGGAGCGTGATGATGAGGCCGGTGACGAGGCCCGCGGCGGTGCCGATGCCGAGGACGATCGGCACGGCGATCGCGCCGCCGAGGCCGTGCGGGGCGAGCCACACGACGTAGACCGCGCCGCAGAAGACGAGCAGCGGCGAGACCGACAGGTCGAAGCCGCGCCCGATGATCGAGGGCGCGCTCGCCATCGCGGCGAGGATCATCGGCGCCGCGATCCCGAGCTGGTCGGCGACGCTGAAGCTGCCGTCGCGCAGGAGCGTGACGGCGAGCAGGACGACCATGAGGATCGCCGCGAACGCGTAGCTGTGGTGCTGGGCCAGGTACGTCAGGCGCTGCTTGAGCGTGCGCCCGGCGGCCGCGCCCTCCTGGAGGCCGGACGCGGGCTCCAGGGCGGGCTGCATCGACAGGTCCGTCATCTCAGTCCTCGTCCTCCTCGCCGAAGAACGCCGCCACGAGGCGCTCGCGGGTGACCTCGCTGCGCTCGAACTCGCGGAACAGCTCGTGCTCGCGGAACACCAGGACGCGGTCCATGAGCTCGACGTGCTCGTCGAGCTCGGTCGACAGCATCACGACGGCCAGGCCCTCGGCGGCGAGCGCGCCGAACAGGGCGTAGAGATCCCGCTTGGCGCCGATGTCGATGCCGCGGGTCGGGTCGTTCAGGAGCAGGACCCGCGGCCCGTAGGCGAGCCAGCGGGCGATGATCACCTTCTGCTGGTTGCCGCCCGAGAGCGTCATGATCGAGTCCTCGGGGGAGCCGAGGACGATCCCCAGGCGCTCCTTGTAGGCGGCCAGGCGCCGGCGCGCCGACCGCAGGCTCAGCCAGCCGGCCCGCGAGTCGCGCGCCATCGTCGGCAGCGCGAAGTTCTCGCGGATCGACATCCAGCTGAAGATCGCGTCGAGGCGCCGCTCGCGCGGGACGTAGGCGATGTCGTTGTCGGCCGCGTGGGACGGCGACCCGATGACGACCTCCTGCCCGGCGACGTGGCGGACGACCTGCCCCTCGGTGACGACGCCGCCGCGCAGCGCCTCGAGGAACGTGTGGCCGCCGTGGCCCTCCAGGCCGGCGAGGCCGATGAGCTCGCCGGCGCGGACCTCGAGGTCGATCGGCCGGCCGTCGGGGCGCAGCTTCAGGCCGCGGACGCTGAGGACGACGTCGCCGCGGCGGCTGTCGACGGACGACAGGCGGGCGCGCTCCTCGCTGGCCAGCCCGTCCTCGCCGGTCATGAGCTGCACGAGCTGGCGGGTCGTCCACTGCCCGCGGCCGAGCTCGCCGACGGTGACGCCCGAGCGCATGACCGTGATGCGGTCGCCGATGCGCTCGATCTCGTCCATGCGGTGCGTGATGAAGATGACCCCGACGCCCTGGCGCGACAGCTCGCCGACGATCTCGAAGAGCCGGTCGCGGGTCGCGACGTCCAGCGCGGAGGTCGCCTCGTCGAGGATCAGGACCTTGGGGTCGCGCAGGAGCGCGCGGACGATGCCGCACGCCTGGCGGTCGCTGAGCGACAGCTCCTCGACGGCGGTCCCGAGGTCGATCTCGCGGCCGAGCAGGCGCGTGAGCAGCTCGCGCGCGCGGGCCCGCTTCTCGCGCATCGGCACGCGCGTGCGCCAGGTGCCGTCGACGCCGAGCCAGACGTTGTCGAGGACCGAGCAGGTCTCGGCGACGAGCACCTCCTGGAAGACGGTGAAGATGCCGCGCTGCTGGGCCTGGTGCGGCGTGGCCATCGGCTCGATGACCTCGCCCTCGAGCTCGATCGTCCCGGCGTCGGGCTGGTGGACGCCGCTGAGGATCTTGACCATCGTGGACTTGCCGCAGCCGTTCTCGCCGACGAGGGCGAGGACCTCGCCCGCGCGCAGCTCGAACGAGGCGTCGCGGACCGCCTGCGTGGGCCCGAACGCCTTCGCGACGTTCGCGACGCGCAGCAGGGGCGCCGCCGGGGCCTCCGCGACGCCCGGGCCGCGGCCGGGCTGCTCCGTGCGTGCGGTGTTCACGGCGTGACCGCCACGGTGTCGACCACTTGCGCTCTCTCCTCCATCCTGCGACCCCCGGCCGCCCGAATCAGGTGGCAACATCCTATACGGTTTTTCATCCTGATATGCAAGTCGGAACCGTCTGCTGATCGCCGCATCCGATCGGCGTCACGCTTCGTGCCGCGGCCCGACGGCGATGCAGTTGAACGACGCGAACCGGACCTGGTCCCACCAGTCGGGCAGAGGCGGGCCGTCGTCGCCGGCCGCCTTGCGGCCGGCGTAGCTGTCCGCGCTGTTGAGGCCGTGGCGCCGCATCCCCTCCATGAGGGCGGCGGTGTCGTCGTCGACCTCGTAGACGACGAGCGTCCGGAACGGGAAGACGACCCCCTCGGCCTGGACGTCGGGCTCCAGCCGGTAGCGCTGCGCGGCGTGGAACCCGGGCATCTCCAGGATCTCGTCGATGTGCTCCTCGTACCAGCAGCCGAACTCGTCGTCGCTGACCCCGTCACCGGGGTGGCTGAACACGATGTGGAGGTTTCGCCCCATGCACGCTCTCCTCGTTCCGGGGGACAGACGCGGTGATCCTATAGGACTTCACTCATGGATATCGTCACGCGACCGAGGTCGCGGATCGCCGCTCGGCGGCGATCGTCTTCAGGCGGTGCTCGCGGGCGAAGCGCTCGAGCTCGTCGGCCGGGGCGCGGGCCTCGAGCATGGCGATGAGCTCGGCGTGCTCCTCGATCGCGCTGCGGCCGCGGCCGGCCATCGGGAAGTAGATCGTCGAGCGCATCGCGCTGAGGCGCTGGGCGGCCAGCTCGACCTCCCGGCGCAGCATCCGGTTCGGGCAGCGCTCGTAGAGGACCCGGTGGAACGCCTCGTTGTGCTCGGTGAGGGCGAGGACGTCGAGCGCCTCGACGTCGCGCAGCATGAGCGCGTCGAGCTCGCGCAGGCGCGCGAGGTCGGCCTCGGTCACGAACGGCGCGGCGCGGGCGGTCACGTAGCCCTCGAGCACCCCGAGCGCCTCGATCGCCTCCGCCCACGACTCGGCGTCGCGCGGCGCGACCCGCGCCCCCGCGTGGCGCTGGTAGACGACCCAGTGCTCGGCCTCCAGGCGGCGGATCGCCTCGCGCACCGGCATCGGGCTCACGCCCAGCTCCTGCCCCAGCGCGTCGATCACCAGGCGATATCCGGGCGGGTAGGTCCCGTCGAGAATCCGCCGTCGCAGGACCTCGTAGACCCGCTGCTGCTTGCTGCTCATCTGGACATCGCCTTCAGCCCGGCACGATAACCGGCACGGAGATCGACGCAAGTCCTCCGATGCATAGTCCTATATGGAAGTCCTATATGATTGCGTCGATGAGCAACGGGAACCCGCGCGGCCACGGGCCGCACGACGGCGGAGAGGTGTCGCTCGCGGAGCTCGACCGCAACCCCTACCCGACGTACCGGCGCCTGCGCGAGCAGGGGGTCGTGTGGGTCGAGGCGCTCGACCGCTGGGTCGTCACGCGCTGGGACGACGTCGTCGCCGTCGAGACCGGCCGGGCCTTCACGGCGATGGAGGACGGCTCGCTGCAGACCCGCGTCATGGGCCGCACGATGCTGCGCACCGACGGCGACGCGCACAAGCGCCTGCGCCGCGCCGCCCAGGACCCGCTGCGCCCCAACGCGATCGACGAGCACTGGCAGCCGCTGTTCCGCGCCGTCGCCGACGAGCTCATCGACGGCTTCGCCGAGCGCGGCCGCGCCGACCTCATGGGCGACTTCGCCGGCCCGTTCACCGCCCGCTGCCTGGCCGTCCTCCTCGGGTTCGAGGGCGTCGACGACGACACCATGCAGTTCTGGTCGCAGGCGCTCATGGACGGCACCGGCAACTACGCCGACGACCCCGAGGTGTGGGCCCGCAGCGAGCGCGCCGCCCGCGAGATCGACGCCGCGGTCGCCGCCGCCGTCGAGCGCGTCCGGGCCCGGCCCGACCGCTCGGTCATCAGCGCGCTCGTCCACGCCGGCGGCGACGGCCGCCCGCTCGACGACGAGGAGATCCGCGCGAACGTCAAGCTCTTCATCGGCGGCGGCCTCAACGAGCCGCGCGACGGGATCGGCCTCGGCGCGTGGGCGCTGCTGGCCAACCCGGACCAGTACGCCCTGCTCGAGCGCGAGCCGGAGCGCTGGCCCGCCGCGACCGAGGAGATCCTGCGCTGGGGCTCGCCGCTGGCCGTCTTCCCCCGCCAGGTGGCCGAGCCGGTCGAGCTCGGCGGCAGCCGGCTGGAGCCCGGCGCCCGTCTCGCGCTCGTCGTCGCGTCGGCCAACCGCGACGAGCGCCACTGGGAGCGCCCCGACGTCTTCGACGTCACCCGGCCGAAGACCCGCAACATGGCCTTCGGCGTCGGCCACCACTTCTGCCTCGGCGTCTGGATGGCCCGCCTGCAGATCGGCCGCGTCGCGCTCCCCCGCCTGCGCGAGCGCCTCCCCGGCCTGCGCCTCGACCTCGACCGCCCGCCCGAGGTGCGCGGCTGGGTCTTCCGCGGGCCGGTCCGCCTCGACGTCGTCTGGGACGCCTGACCCGAGCCGGCGCCCCGCCCCGCCCGCGAGTGGCGATCCGCATCCACCCCCTGGATG
>JADGIB010000137.1 GCA_019683665.1 Solirubrobacteraceae bacterium | reverse complement strand
GGCGGGGGCGGGTATTTGTTTAAAACACACCGCCCAAAAACCCCCCCCCCGCCGCGGCCGCGCGGGGCCGCGGCGGGTCGTGCGGGCGTCCTACCGCAGCTTCAGGAGCCGGGCCGCGTTCTCCTTGAGCACGAGCGGCCGGACCTCGTCCTTGATCGGGAGTCGCTCGAACTCCGACAGCCACCGCTCCGGCGTCAGGAGCGGGAAGTCCGAGCCGAACAGCATCTTGCGCTTCAGCGGCCCGTTGATGTACCGGATGAGGACCTCCGGGAAGTACTTCGGCGCCCAGCCGGACAGGTCGATGTAGACGTTCGGCTTGTGGGTGGCGACCGAGAGCGCCTCCTCCTGCCACGGGAACGACGGGTGGGCGAGGACGATGTCCAGCTCCGGGAAGTCCGCGGCCACGTCGTCGACGGCCATCGGGTTCGAGTACTTCAGCTTGATCCCGCCGCCGCCCGGCATCCCGGCGCCGATCCCGGTCTGGCCGGTGTGGAAGAGCGCGATCAGCCCCGCCTCGGCGATGACCTCGTAGAGCGGGTAGAACGCGCGGTCGTTGGGCCAGAACGCCTGCGTGTTGGGGTGGAACTTGAACCCCCGCACGCCCTGGGCGATGTACTCCCTGGCCTCGCGCACGCCGGCCTTCCCCTTGTGCGGGTCGACCGACGCGAACGGGATGAGGACGTCGGGGTTGGCGGCCGCGACCTCGATGACCTCCGAGGTGGGGACGGTCCGCTCCCCGGTCCCGAACGACGAGTCGACCGTGAACACGACGGCCGCCATGCGCCGCTCGCGGTAGTAGTCGGCGACCTCCTGGGTCGTCGGCTGGGGCGGAGCGCCGCCGAAGTACTTCTCGGCGGCGTCCAGGAACTCGGCCGTGATCTCGTCCGGCGGCCGGTGGTCCATGTGCGCGTGCGTGTGGGTGTGCACGTCGATGGCGACGAGCTGATCGACGTCGATGGCCATGGGACCCAGGGGCCTCCTAGTCGAGATCCAGCGGGGGGAACGACACGCCGTAGCGCTGCAGCTCGGGGCCGAGCGTCGTCGGCCAGGCGTCGGCGATCGCCTCCGCCGTCCAGCCGCCGTCGCGGAACGCCGCGGCGACGTCCACCGGGCTCGCGTACATCGTCAGCTTGTCGCCGCCGATGCCGATCGCCTGGCCGGTGATCCCGGCGGCGGCGTCGGAGGCGAGGAAGACGACGAGCGGGGCGCAGTCCTCGGGCATGCCGAGCGCGTGCGCCTGGCGGACCTGGCGCGGGAGCCCCTGGCCGGCGTTCACGCGCTCGACGAGCGGCGCGTAGGCCGGGATCGTCGCCGTCATCTCCGTCCACGCGGTCGGGACGACCGCGTTGACCGTGATCTCGGCGCGCGCGAGCTCGAGCGCCCACGTGCGGGCGAACGCGGCGATGCCCGCCTTCGCGGCGGCGTAGTTCGTCTGGCCGAAGTTGCCGTACTGGCCGGCCGGGGAGCCGACGAGGATGAGGCGGCCGCCCTCGCCCTGCTCGCGCAGGTGGCGGGCGGCGGCGCGGGCGCAGGTGAACGTGCCGCGCAGGTGGGTCTCGACGACCGCGTCGAACTGCTCATCGGTCATCTTCCACAGGACCGCGTCGCGCAGGATGCCCGCGTTCGTGACGAGGACGTCGAGGCGGCCGTACTCGTCGACCGCGCGCGCGACGAGCGCGTCGGCGGTCTGCGACGGGCCGACCGGGCCGACCTCGGCGACGGCGCGCCCGCCGGCGCCCGTGATCGCCTCGACGGTGCCCGCCGCGCTCTCGCCGTCGACGTCGTTGACGACGACCGCCGCGCCCGCGGCGGCCAGCGCCTGCGCGTAGGCGCGACCGAGGCCGCGGCCGGCGCCGGTGACGATCGCGACCTTGCCGCTGAGATCGATCGCGCTCATGCGTAGAACCTCAGGAGCGACTCGGCGACGACGGCGGGCTTCTCGGAGCCCTCGACCTCGATCGTGACGACGACCTTCGCCTGGACGCCGCCCTTGATCTCGGTGGCCTCGGCCAGCTGCGCGCTGCCGCGGAAGCGCGCGCCGACCGGCACCGGGGCGGGGAAGCGCACCTTGTCGAGGCCGTAGTTCACGCCCATGCCCAGGTCGGTGATCGTGATCAGCTCCTGGGTCACCGGCGCCACCATCGACAGCGTCAGGAAGCCGTGGGCGATGGTGCCGCCGAACGGGGTCTTCGCCGCCTTCTCGGGGTCGACGTGGATGAAGTTGTGGTCGTCGGTGAGGTCGGCGAACCGGTTCACCTCGTCCTGCGTGAAGGTCCGCCAGGCGGTGGTGCCCAGGTGCTCGCCGACGTGCTCGGCGAGCCCGGCGATCGTGGTGACCAGCCCGCCGGCCGTCGAGGTCTCGGAGGTGCTCATGACCGCCGAATATACGGGAACCTGAGAACCCGCGCGCGGGGAGTCGTCGCGCCGGGCCCGCTGGTAGAGTCCGGCGAAATTGGTCCTACCAGTGGACGTCCAGCCTGTGAGCGACCCCGAGACCCTGCTTCGCACCCCCCTCCACGACGCCCACGTCGCGGCCGGCGCGCGGCTCGTGCCCTTCGCCGGCTGGGAGATGCCGGTCCAGTACGCGGGCGTCCGCCGGGAGCACGAGGCGGTGCGCGGCGCCGTCGGCGTCTTCGACGTCTCGCACATGGGCCAGATCGAGACGTCCGGGCCGCAGGCGACCGCGCTGCTGCAGCGGCTCGTCACCAACGACGTCGAGCGGGTCCCGGTCGGCGGCGCCCAGTACGCGCTGCTCTGCCGCGAGGACGGCGGCGTCCTCGACGACCTCTTCTCCTACCGGCTCGCCGAGGACCGCTGGCTGACGGTCACCAACGCGGCCAACCACGTCCGGGACCTGGCCTGGTTCCGCGACCACGCCGACGGCTTCGACGCCGAGGTGCGCGACGCGGCCGCCGACCACGCGATGCTCGCCGTGCAGGGGCCGCGCGCCCGCGAGGTCGTCGCCGCCCTGGCCGACGGCGAGCCGCCCGCCCGCATGACCGCCGCCCGGCTGACGGTCGCCGGCGCCGACGCGCTCGTCTGCGGCACCGGCTACACGGGCGAGGACGGCGTCGAGATCCTCTGCGCCCCCGCCGACGCGCGCGCGCTCTGGGACGCGCTGCTCGAGCGCGGGGCGGTGCCCGCCGGGCTGGCGGCCCGCGACACGCTGCGCCTCGAGGCCGGCTACCACCTCTACGGCAACGACCTCATGGAGTCGCGCGACCCGATCACCGCCTCGCTGGGCTGGGCGGTGAAGGAGGACACCGGCTTCATCGGCGCCGAGGCGTGCCGCGCCGTGCGCGAGGCCGGTCCGGCCGAGCGGTTCGTCGCGTTCGTGATGAAGGAGGGCATCGCCCGCCAGGGCAACGCGATCGCCGGCGGCGGCGTCGTGACGAGCGGGACGATGTCGCCGTCGATGGGCGTCGGCATCGGCCTGGCCTACGTCCCCGCCGCCCAGGCCGAGCCCGGGACCGAGCTGGAGATCGACGTCCGCGGCAGGCGCCGCCGGGCCACCGTCGTCACGCGACCCGTCTACCGGGCGCCGTCCGCGCCCGGCCGGAAGTGAGGAGCCAGTTCGAGGATGGTCGGATGACCCGATACACCGCCGTCACCGACGCCGACCGGGAGGCGATGCTCGCCGCGATCGGCGTCGACTCCGTCGAGGACCTGTTCGCGGCGATCCCGGCCGACCTGCGCCTGCAGCGCCCGCTCGACCTCCCGGAGGGCCAGCCCGAGCAGGCCGTCTACGCCCACCTGCGCGAGCTCGCCGAGCGCAACGTCAGCGCCGAGGACGAGCTCACGTTCCTGGGCGGCGGCATGTACGACCACTACGTGCCGGCGCTCATCGACATGCTCACGTCGCGCTCGGAGTTCCTGACGCCGTACACGCCGTACCAGCCCGAGGTCTCCCAGGGCGGGCTGCAGGTGATGTTCGAGTACCAGACGGCGATCAGCGAGCTGACCGCGCTGCCGGTCGCGAACGCGTCGGTCTACGAGGGGCCGAGCGCGCTGGCCTCGGCCGGCTACCTCGCCCGCCTGGCCCAGCCGGCGAAGCGCCGGTTCGTGATCTCCGCCGGCGTCCACCCGCACGCGCGCGAGACGCTGCGCACGTACGCGCACGGCTTCGGGGCCGAGGTCGTCGAGGTGCCGCTGCGCGACGGCGTCACCGACCCGGACGCGTGGGCGGCGGCGATCGAGGCCGGCACCGGCGCCGTCTTCGTCCAGAACCCGAACTTCTACGGCGCCGTCGAGGACGTCGCCGCGCTCGCGGCGGCCGGCCGCGAGGCGGGCGCGGTCGTCGTCGCCAGCTACGACCCGATCACGCTGGGCATCCTCGTCCCGCCGGGCGAGTGCGGGGTCGACGTCTGCGTCGGCGAGGGCCAGCCGCTCGGCAACCGGCTCGACTTCGGCGGGCCGTCGTTCGGCTTTTTCGCCGCGACCGAGGCCTACCTGCGGCGGATGCCCGGCCGCATCGCGGGCGAGACCGTCGACGCCGAGGGGCGCCGCGGGTTCGTCCTCACGCTCCAGACCCGCGAGCAGCACATCCGCCGCGAGAAGGCGACCTCGAACATCTGCACCGCCCAGGCGCTGAACGCGCTGGCCGGGGTCGTCTACCTGGCCTGGCTGGGGCGGCGCGGGATCGTCGAGCTCGGCGAGCTGCTGCTCCAGCGCACCCACTACGCCCGCGAGGCGCTGTGCGCGATCGACGGCGTCGAGCCGTGGCACACGCAGCCGGTGATCCGCGAGTTCGCGGTCACGCTGCCCGCGCCCGTCGAGGCGGTCGTCGAGCGCTGCGCCGCCGAGGGCGTCAACCCCGGCCTGGCGCTGCCCGAGGAGAACGCGCTGCTCGTCGCGATCACCGAGCAGCGCTCGCGCGCGGACATCGACCGGCTGGCCGACGTGCTCGCCCGCGCGCTCGTCCGCGAGGAGGTCACGGCATGAGCGTGTCGACCGAGACGCCGCTCCAGCGCGAGGAGATCCGCACGATCTTCGAGAAGGGCGCGCCCGGGCGCCGGGCCTTCGTCTGCCCCGAGCTCGACGTGCCGAAGGTCGACGGCCTGCTCCCCGACCGCTTCCGCCGCGCGCAGCCGCCGCGGCTGCCCGAGGTCTCCGAGCCGGAGATCGTCCGCCACTACGTGCGCCTGTCGAAGCGCAACTTCGACCTCGACTCCGGCTTCTACCCGCTCGGGTCGTGCACGATGAAGCACAACCCGCGCCTGCACGAGCGCGTCACCGCGCTGCCCGGGCACGCGCGGCTGCACCCGTTCCAGTCGCCGAAGCGGGCCCAGGGCGCGCTCGAGCTGATGTGGAACCTCGAGCGCGCGCTGGCGGAGATCAGCGGCCTGCCCCACGTCTCCCTGCAGCCGAGCGCCGGCTCCCACGGCGAGCTGGCCGGGGTGCTCCTGGCCCGCGCCTACCACGAGGACCGCGGCCAGACGCGCACGAAGGTGCTCACGCCCGACACCGCGCACGGCACGAACCCGGCGACGGTGACGATGGCCGGCCTCGAGGTCGTCAAGGTCGGGACGAACCCCGACGGCGGCGTCGACCTCGACGACCTGCGCGCGAAGGCGACCGAGGACGTCGCCTGCCTCATGCTCACGAACCCGAACACGCTCGGCGTCTTCGACCCGAACATCCGGGAGATCGCCGACATCGTCCACGGGGTCGGGGCGGTCCTCTACTACGACGGCGCGAACCTCAACGCGATCATGGGCATCACCCGCCCGGGCGACATGGGCTTCGACATCGTGCACTTCAACCTGCACAAGTCGTTCACCCAGCCCCACGGCGGCGGCGGGCCCGGGTCGGGGCCGATCGCGGTCTCCGACCGCATCAACCCGTACCTGATGAACCCGCGGATCGTGAAGCGCGAGGACGGGACGTTCGACCTCGACGAGCACGGCTACGAGAAGTCGATCGGCCGCCTGCGCGGCTTCCAGGGCAACTACGGCTGCTTCGTGCGCGCGTACGCCTACATCCGCTCGCTCGGGGCGGCCGGCCTGCGCGACGCGTCGGAGACCGCGGTCCTGAACGCGAACTACCTCCTCGCCCGCCTCGGCGAGGTCGCCGAGCACCTGCCGCTCGCGTTCGGGCGGCTGTGCATGCACGAGTTCGTCCTGTCGGGCGCGCCGATGAAGCGCGAGCTCGGGATCCGGACGCTCGACCTGGCCAAGCGGCTGCTCGACCACGGCCACCACCCGCCGACCGTCTACTTCCCGCTGCTCGTCGACGAGGCCCTCCTCATCGAGCCGACCGAGACCGAGACGAAGGAGGCGCTCGACGCGTTCGCCGACGCGGTGAAGGCGATCCTGGAGGAGGCCCGCGAGGACCCGGAGATCGCGCGCAACGCGCCGTACTCGACGCCGGTGCGCCGCCTCGACGAGGCCGGCGCGGCGAAGCGGCCGGTGATCCGCCAGTCGCTCGACTAGCCTGCGCGCCGCCATGGCCTCCGGCGACGCGCTCCAGCCGATCCAGCGATCGCCGCTCTACGAGCAGGTCGTCCAGCGCCTGCGCGAGTTCATCGACGTCGAGCAGCTCAAGCCGGGCGACCGGCTCATGTCCGAGCGCGAGCTCGCCGAGCGCCTGGGCGTGTCGCGGACGTCGGTGCGCCAGGCGCTGACCGTCCTGCGCGTCCAGGGGCTCGTCGAGATCCGCCACGGCGACGGCGTCTACCTCGTCAACCCGCCCGGCGACGTCGTCGGCTCGCTCGCGCTCGAGGTCGCCAACAGCGAGGTCGACCACCCGATGATCTGGGAGGTGCGCGAGGGGATCGAGGTCCAGGCGGCGCGGCTGGCCGCCCGCCGCCGCACCGACGACGACCTGCGCCACATGGCCGACGCGCTGGCGGCGATGGCGGCGTCGATCGCCGAGGGCGGCGACGGGATCATCGGCGACCGCCACTTCCACCGGGCGCTGGCCGAGGCCTCGCACAACCCGCTGCTGGCCCAGCTCTACGAGCAGATGCGCGACGTCATCGACCGCACGTCGGAGGCGTCGCTGACCCGCCCGGGGCGCCCGCCGGTCTCGCTGCACGAGCACGAGGCGATCTACGAGGCGGTCGAGCGCCGCGACGAGGAGGCGGCGGCGCAGCGGATGCGCGAGCACATCGTCGTCTCCGGCCAGCGGCTGCTGCGCGGCGACGGTCGCTGAGGCGCCCGGGATCGCTCGGGCGGCCTGTAGCGTTCGGGTCATGCGAGCGCCCATCGAGCTGGACCTGCACCTGCCGAGCTTCAACCATCCCGGCGTCGGCCCCCAGGACCTCTTCGAGAAGCTCGTCGAGATCGCCACGACGGCCGAGCGCGCCGGGTTCACCGCGGTGACGGTGATGGACCACTACCACCAGATCCCGCCGGTCGGCCCGCCCGAGCGCTGGATGCTCGAGGGCAACACGATCCTCGCCGCCCTGGCCGCGCGCACGTCGACGATCAACCTCGGCCTGCTCGTCGGCGGCGTCACGTACCGCAACCCGGCCCAGCACGCGAAGATCACGACGACGCTCGACGTCATCTCCGGCGGGCGCGCCTTCCACGGCATCGGCGCCGGCTGGTTCGAGGACGAGCACGTCGCCTACGGCTACGCGTTCCCGCCGCTGAAGGAGCGCTTCGAGCGCCTCGAGGACCACTTGCGCATCGCCCGCGCGATGTTCACCCAGGACACCGCGACCGTCGACGGGACCCATCACGCGGTCGCCGGCGCGTTCAACAACCCGCGCCCGCTGCGGGGCGACATCCCGATCCTCGTCGGCGGCAGCGGCGAGCGCAGGACGCTGCGCCTCGTCGCGCAGTACGCCGACGGCTGCAACGTCTTCGGCGACGCCGACCGCGCCCGCCACCTCGTCGGCGTCCTCGAGCGCCACTGCGAGGACGTCGGCCGCGACCCGGCCGAGATCACGAAGACGGCGATGTGGACGCTCGTCATCGCCGAGACCGAGGCGGGCGTGCGGGCCAAGCTCGACGCGATGCGGGCCGCCGGCTGGCCCGAGGAGCGGATCGCCGCGGCGACCGCCGGAACCCCCGGCGAGATCGCCGAGCGCGCGGCCGCGTTCCGCGAGGCCGGCATCGAGGGCCTGACGTTCTCGATGCCCGACGTGCACGACCCGGAGGCGGTCGAGCTGGCCGGGCGGACGCTGGCGCCGCTGTTCGCCGCCGGCCGCTGAGGGCGGCCTGCACGGCCGCCGGAGCGGGCGCTAGCGTAGGCCGCATGGCGGTGGCAAGGGAGGAGTTCGCACTGCTGCGCGACGCGGCGCCGGCCGAGGTCGACGAGCTGCTGTCGCGGGCGCGCCGGCGGCGCTTCACGGCCGGGGAGGTCGTCTTCCACGCGGGGGACCCGGCCGACTCGCTGCACCTCGTCCGCCGGGGGCGGTTCGCGGTGCGGATCACGACCGAGTTCGGCGACATCGCCACGATCAACGTGCTCGGGCAGGGCGACGCGTTCGGCGAGCTCGCGCTGCTGACGCCGGGCGCGCCGCGCAGCGCGACGGTCGCCGCGCTGGAGGAGGCCGAGACGCTCTCGATCCACGAGATCGAGTTCGCCGCGATGCGCGACCGCGCGCCGCAGATCGACCGGCTGCTCAGCGGCCTCCTCGCCGCCCAGGTGCGGCGGCTGTCGTCGCAGCTCGTCGAGGCGCTCTACCTGCCGGCCGACACCCGCGTGTGCCGGCGCCTGCTCGACGTGGTCGCCGCGTTCGGGCCGGTCGAGCGGGGGACGGTCGTGCCGCTCACCCAGGAGGAGCTGGCCAGCCTCGCCGGCACCTCGCGGGCGACGGTGAACAAGGTCCTGCGCGACGAGCAGGCGGCGGGGACCGTCGAGCTGTCGCGCGGGCGCACGACGCTGCTCGACCCGCAGGCGCTGGAGCGCAAGGCGCGCCCGTTCTCCTGACCGTCGGCGGGCTAGCGCCGCGAGCGGGCGACGTAGCCGCGCCCGGCGCGCACCCGCACCGACCGGTGGCGGACGAAGTCGCGGACCTGGACGACGCCCTCGGCGACGC